>JAZFVY010000222.1:0-3367 GCA_036447975.1 Desulfobacterales bacterium | reverse complement strand
TTCATCACTTTCACATGCAAAATGCGCCACCCCGCTCTTTTCGTTGTGGGCCATGGCACCGCCAAGTTCTTCAAAAGTGATCTCCTCGCCGGTCACAGCCTTGATAACATCCGGACCGGTAATGAACATGTAACTGCTCCCTTTTACCATAAAAACCCAGTCTTGCATGGCAGGCGAATAGACAGCACCTCCGGCCGTCGGCCCCATTATTGCCGCAATCTGGGGAATAACGCCCGAAGACATGGAATTGCGATAAAAGATCTGCCCGTATCCGGAAAGCGAATCAACACCCTCTTGAATCCTGGCCCCTCCGGAATCGTTCATACCCACAAACGGCACCCCGGACTTGAGGGCCATATCCATGACCTTGCAAATCTTCTTTGCATGCATTTCACCAAGGCTGCCTGCCCTTGCTGTAAAATCCTGGGCAAAAGCAAATACCGGTCTGCCGTCCACAAGACCATGGCCTGTTATGACACCATCGGAGGGAATATCAACCTTTTCCATGCCAAAATTTACGCACCGGTGACTTACGAACATATCGAGTTCCCGAAATGTCCCAGAATCAAAAAAAATGCCCAATCGTTCCCTGGCTGTTAGTTTTCCTTTCTTGTGCTGAGCAGCAACTCCTTTTTCACCGCCCATTTGCAGGATCTTTGCTTCACGTTCCTTTAGATCCTTAATTTTATCTTCAATAATACCCATTATTAAATTCCTTTCATCTCTCCGAATTGATCTTTTTTTACATGCAGATTCAACACTCTGCATTTGGTCAAAAAACACCTCTTCTCAATTAATATTTATTTTTGTTCTTTTACAACCTAAAGACGGCTATGCGATAGTATCCCCTCTTGATAATAAGGAGCTCTATTGTTAATTTATCAGGTTTATCTGTTTCAAGGTCCACAACTCAATCATATGTATAGATTTTGTATTCAGTTTTTTCGCCAAGTAGATGATCGATTTTTTCCTGGGTCCCGGTTCTTTCATCGCTAATCACCCATGCCCTCCAGTCATCCATGGTCTGCCATGTGCCGACAACCAGACTCTCGCCGGGTCGATCGATTCTCTTAAATGTTTCCCCGGATATGTAACCCGGTTGCTGCATTGCCAGGGTTCTTAGCTTTTGAAGAAGAGGCTTTAAGGCTTCAGCCTTGCTATGCGGCACTATCCGTTTAATGAGTATTTTTACTGCCATTTTGCCATCCTCCTTTCTTTGGGTAACTTAATTGATGAATTCTTACTTTGACCCTTTAATAAACGATTTTATTTTGTCTCTAAACTTGTTCTTTATTGTCAAGAAATAAAAGCAGTTTGCTTGCCGCTATTGTGGATGCAGTTGTACCGCTTTCCACTTCCTTTATAATCCTTGGCAGCATCTTTATAACATCAGGATTTTGATAAAATCGCTCTTTAAGGCCCTCTTTTACCAGGGCCCACATCCAGTCTACAGCCTGTTTTTTTCGGTTTGCCTCAAGCTCTCCGGTGGCAATAAATTTTCTTCGATGTTCTAAAACAGTATCCCAGATCACATCAATGCCGGTCATCTCCAGAGCGCTACTAGTCTGAACAGGAGGTGTCCAATGGGGCGACGAGGGTGCTAAAAAGTGCAGGGCTGTTTCATACTGCTTTCTGGCAAGTTCCGCCTTTTCAATATTGTCACCGTCTGCCTTGTTGACGGCAACGGCATCCGCCAGTTCCAGAATTCCTTTTTTTATTCCCTGCAGTTCATCCCCTGCGCCTGCTATCATCAATACCAGAAAAAAATCGACCATGGAAGCCACAGTGGTTTCAGACTGGCCGACCCCCACGGTTTCAATAATCATAACATCAAAACCGGCGGCTTCGCAAACAATCATTGTCTCCCGGGTTTTTTTTGCCACCCCGCCCAGGGTTCCGCCAGAAGGAGAAGGCCGGATAAAGGCCTTCTCTTCAACAGACAGTTTTTCCATGCGCGTTTTATCCGCCAGTACGCTCCCGCCGCTCCTTTTGCTGCTTGGATCAACGGCAAGCACGGCCACCCGATGACCTTTTTTCACAAGCATTGTGCCGAGGCTCTCGATAAACGTGCTTTTGCCTACACCCGGGACTCCTGTTATTCCAAGGCGCACCGCCTTGCCTGTATAAGGAAGCAGAAGATCGATAATCGTCCGGGCCAGCTCTTGATGGGCGGGGAGTGAACTTTCGATCAGCGTAATGGTCTTTGCGAGCACACGCCTGTTGAACTCCAGGACACCCTGGACATAATATTGTGGATCATCGACAATCATGACTAAAGCGAAAAGAAGTGCCTAAAGCGAGTTCCACAACTTTAGCTCACTACCAATTTATTTGGAATTATAAAATAAAAATAGAACTATAAAAATTTTCTGCAACGAAAGCTCGAAAAACAGATCTAAGCCTCCAAAGCATTCAGTACTTTATTTGCAGAGTCCGTTACCACGGTTCCGGGTCCAAACACTCCCGATGCTCCGGATTGATACAGGAAGTCATAATCGGCCGGCGGAATTACCCCTCCCACAACAACCTTGATCTCTTCGCCACCTTTTTCTTTAAGAAATTCCACCAACTGTGGCACCAGAGCCTTATGCCCGGCCGCCAGGCTAGATACGCCGACAATATGTACATCGTTCTCCACAGCCATCTGGGCTGCTTCTTCCGGTGTCTGGAACATGGGACCGATGTCCACGTCAAACCCAAGATCCGCAAAGGCTGTAGCAATCACCTTGATCCCCCTGTCATGACCGTCCTGCCCCATCTTGGTCACCAGTATACGGGGTCTCCGTCCTTGCTTTTCCTGAAACTCATCAGTTCTCTTGCGCACGGCTAAAAATATATCACTGCCGGAATACTCATCAGCATATGCTCCGGATATGCACTGGGTCGTGGCCACATACCGGTTGAAAACCTTTTCCATTGCATCTGAAATCTCTCCCACGGTTGCCCTGGCTCGTACCGCCGGGATACAGGCTTCCAGCAGGTTACCGCCGGATTCGGCAGCATTAGTAACAGCCTCTAAAACCCTTCGGACTTCATCATTGTCCCGTTTTGCTTTAATCTCTTTTAGTCTCGCTATTTGTTCATCACGGACAGCCTCTGAAACCTCAAGAACGTCCTCCAGCGGCTCTTCCTCTATCTGATACTTGTTTACGCCCACAATCACGTCTTTTCCCTGATCGATGCGGGCCTGTTTTCTGGCCGCCGCTTCTTCGATGCGCATCTTCGGCATCCCGGTCTCAATGGCCTTGGCCATTCCGCCCAGTTCCTCAACTTCATCAATGATCTTTCTGGCCTCACGGATAATTCCATCGGTAAGAGCCTCAACATAATAAGAGCCTCCTAACGGGTCAACCACGCGGCATATCTG
>JAZFVY010000221.1:0-4341 GCA_036447975.1 Desulfobacterales bacterium | reverse complement strand
CGTCGAGTAGTAATGGAGCATCTACAATCATGAACATAGTACTGATCGGATATCGTGGTACAGGAAAGAGTGTAGTAGGAAAACTTGTCTCCGAGCGCCTCCAGATAAAGTGTATTGCTATGGATGCAAGAATAGTTGAGGAAGCCGGAATGTCAATTCCAAATATTGTGGAAAATCATGGCTGGAAGACATTCCGCGATATGGAATCTGAAGTCACCAGGGAGTTGGCAAAGCTGGACAACATTATTATTGATACGGGTGGGGGCGTTATTGAAAGGCCTGAAAATATTGATGTCCTGCAAGCAAACTCCTGTATTATTTGGCTTAAGGCTTCAGTAGGCGTGATCGTCTCGCGTATTAAAGGAGGCATTGAAAGACCTTCTTTGACTGGTGAAAAAAGCTTCACTGAAGAGGTGACAGAAGTCTTGGAGCGAAGGACTCCAAAATACGCGAGTGCCGCTCAATACGAAATTGATACAGAACAACTAACACCAGAGCAGGTCGCAGACAGAATAATTAAAATCTGGAAGAAAGGAGATTGCACAAGAAGTACTCAAGAAAGATAGGTGCATGACTAGTCACTGCAGTTGACAGGACGGAGCGGTTTTGCAAGATTGTAAGTCCTCGTTGCCATTGCTTCCGCTGAGCTCGGCGTTAAGTTTAATCATATTTAAAGAGGTGGATGATTATGTCCTCAGGGATAAAAATTTATAAAATAAAGGATTTCATTCGAAAGAACGAATCAGGAGAGATCGATTTCGATAAATCTATTCAAATCGTTCGAGAACTTTCTACAGCAGCAGCTTTTCATACCAACCATAATATTCTAGTTGATCTCAGAAAAACAACGGTTCCGGCTACTGGTATGGACGAGGTAATGAAAGTTGTTATGGAATTTGTTCAGTATATGCCTACGTTTAAAAACAAAATAGCAAATGTGGTCCCAAGTGATGCAAACCGTGTTTCTATAGCAAAACAGTTCGAAGCATGCATGAATATAAAAAATTTCCAGTACAAGTTTTTTACCGAGTTTGAACACGCCATTGAATGGCTTTCTGATGCAATAACTTGAAATAAACTAACACTTAACAATTACCTGGACGCAGACGGGCTAAAAACCGCGCCCGCTGGTCAGGCGCAGTGTTGGGCCGAAGATCAGTTAGAACAAATATGAATTCCAGAAAAAAAGAAATAGAAAAATGGAAGCCAGGTGTACCTAAAAGCGTCCTTTTGCTTATTGGGGGGATAATGTGGATAATGGTAGGAATTATGCTTAATGGCTTGGCTTATTCATGGTTAAGGACCGAAAGGCGAGACTACGCCATTTTAGCGGCGATTATTGGATTTGTTTGTAGTCTCGTTATTCACCATTTTGGATTTCTCCGCGTAGTCGATAGAAATCTCGATAGAATTCTTCCAATGGAGGGTAGAAGGTGTATTTTTTCATTTATTCCTTGGAAGAGCTATATTCTCATCACTATAATGATTGCAATAGGGTTTTTACTTCGACATTCACCAATTCCAAAATTGTACTTAGCAGTTCTATATACTGGAATCGGAACGGCATTAATTCTGTCAAGCGTACGGTACTTGAGATACCTAATACTGACAATTAAAGGCAAGTAGATACAGAAACCCAACAACTGAATTCACTCTAATATGAGTTCCGCTGGCGCTTCACTCGCACCGGTGATTCAGAGGTTCGATGAGATATTGATGAAAAAAATAATTAAGAAAATTGATTCAAAAAATCGACTGACTGTTTTCACAGTTATTGGGAAGATTACGGCTAATGAGTTTATTGCTGCAATAGGTGATTTTTATGATAGCTCAGCTACTACAAATGTCCTATGGGACTTTACAAAAAGTGATCTTAGAGAAATTACGTCAGCAGATGTGGAAAATATTGTTAATTTATCGGTCAAATACGCAGAAAAGAGATCTTCTGGTAAGACAGCAATTGTGGGTTCTGACGATTTAACATTTGGGCTTTTAAGAATGTATGAGATGACTAAAGAAATGACTGAGTTGCCGTTCGAAACACAAGCTTTCCGCGATATTGTTAAAGCTTATAAATGGCTACTTTCAAATTAATACCTGTTAATCTAAAATAAAAATAGGATTGTCATCGAATTTCGGCGAGCAATGGACGGCGAAGATCACGCCTCCCGTGACGTAAAACGTTAGTTTATTTTTCAATTGACATATATGCACAAAAGATGCATATTAATACATATGAGAACAACATTAAACATAGATGACGATGTATTGGAGAAAGCATCTCGCTTAACCGGAATCAAAGAAAAAACCGCCTTGGTCAGGCTTGGTTTAGAGGCCTTGATTGCCCGTGAAAGCAGCAAACGTCTTGCAAAACTGGGCGGAACAGAAAAGGATCTGCGACCCATACCGAGGCGTAGATCGAAAAAGTTATAACGATGGTTCTGGTTGATACTTCTGTATGGGTTAATCACCTTCGAAGGAGTGACATCCAACTTGAAGAACTGTTGCTTAATGGTGAGGTTGTTTGTCACTCTTTTGTAATTGGTGAGTTAGCCTGTGGAAATATCAAAAATCGATCTGAAATACTGGCCCTGCTACAAGCCCTTCCGAAAGCGCCAACTATAGATCTCGCTGAATATCTATATTTCATCGAACAGAACCATTTAAGTGGAATCGGAATTGGTTTTGTCGATGTGCACCTTCTGGCATCTGCCCAATTGTTCGGGATTCCTCTTTTGACGAATGATAAGAAACTCCAAGAAACCGCCCTAAAATTAAAGGTATTTTATATATAGCTATTGAATATTATAACCATGGCATGAACCTTGACTGGGTTTTCGCTGGCGCCCAACCCCAGCAGGCAATGCCCCCGTTACACCTAAATTGGTAGAGCCAGAGCCAAAAATATAGCCGATAGATAGTTGCATAATATCATGCGCAAACATGACAGCATATTAGTTGTAATGTAATAATTATAGGAGTCTTAATAATGGTAGATCAGAAATGGTTAACAACTTCTGCCGGCGTAAAAATGCCACGGATTATTTACGGCACGGCCTGGAAAAAGGGCCGCACTGCAGATCTGGTTGTGAAAGCCATCCAAGCAGGATTTAGGGGGATTGATACTGCTTGTCAACCGAAACACTATAATGAGCCACTGGTAGGAGCAGCTCTTCACAGACTGAAAGATCATGGTATCGAACGCAAGGACTTATTCCTGCAAACCAAATTCACCCCACTTTCTGGTCAGGATCTAAAACAAGTGCCCTACGATAAGAATTCCTCTGTTGAGTTGCAGGTCGCCCAATCCTTTGAGGCATCAAAAAAAAATCTACAAACAGAATATGTAGATTCTCTAGTACTTCATTCACCAATGGCACCCCACGAGCTTTTGATGAAGGTATGGAAAGCAATGGAAAAGATTCAAAAAGCTGGTGGAGCTCTTCAGTTGGGAATCAGTAACTGTTACTATACTGAAGTGATTAGGTCACTCTATGTCGATGCCAATGTGAAGCCAGCTGTTGTACAAAATCGGTTTTATCAGGAAACGGGGTATGATGTAGACTTGCGTCACTGGTGCTCTAATCATGGAGTTATTTACCAGAGTTTTTGGACCCTTACTGCAAATCCTCATATTCTAGCCAGCAATATCGTTCGAACCATTGCCAAGAAGTATAAAAAAACTGAAGCGCAAATCTTTTTTCGATATCTCAGTCAATCTGGTATTGTTCCTCTTACCGGAACGTCTTCTGAGCAGCACATGAGGGAAGACCTCAGCATTTTTGATTTTGAGCTTTCTTCTGAGGATTTTAAGAATGTGAGTTTCCTACTAAATCAGGTATAACCAGTCGGTGGAGCTCGACGCAAGAATCGCTGGCGCTCCATCGCGGCAGGTGAGCTTTATGTTATTTTTCTCAATAAAAAGGATAAAGAAATGTCCACACATTTAACACTCGAAATATTCTCCGATTACATTTGACCCTGGTGCTACTTCATTACCGGGCGTATTGAGCAGCTTAAGAAAGAATATGAAATCGCCATTCGGTGGCGGGCTTTTCCGCTTCATCCGAACACACCGGAAGAGGGGCTTTTGCTCGAACAGCTTTTTGCCAGTTCTCCTGTAGATATAGAAAAAATGATGCGCCATTTGAGAAAAACGGCGGACGAACTGGGATTGCCTTTCGGAAAAAGGGAGAAAACCTATAATAGTCGTTTAGCTCAGGAATTGGGTCTTTGGGCTGAATCAAAGAATAAAGGGGATGTATTCCACACGGCGGCCTTCAAGGCCTACTTTGTAGACGGAAAGAACATCGCAAAAATTCCGGTGCTTGTGGATTTAGC
>JAZFVY010000220.1:0-4457 GCA_036447975.1 Desulfobacterales bacterium | reverse complement strand
AATGTTCTGTTAAAGCAGGGAAATACAGATAAGGCCCTATATCAATATCAAAAAGCATTGTCCATTCATCCTGAGTTTACTTTGGCCATAAGCAGGCTGGCTGTCGTGCATATGATCAAGGAGGAATATGATAAGGCAATTTCAATATTTAAAAAGTCGATTGAGCTTCAGCCGGATGATGCTAAAGCATATTATAATATTTCTTGTATGTACTCTAGAAAAAATAATATAGAAGAATCCATTAGCTGGCTGATGAAGGCCATCAAAAAGGGTTATAGCAAATGGGATCTTATTAAAACCGATAAAGATTTGGAAAATATCAGAGGTTCTTCTTATTATAAGGAGATTATCAAAGACCACTAATCCAAATATTTCATGCCTTGTGTCTTTGGCATGGCCCGGACAAACAACACGGGAGGGACGGAAATATGCTGGTCAAAAACTGGATGAGCAAAGATGTAATAACCGTGGATGTTGACGATTCAATGCAGAATGCCATCTATATTTTGCAGGAACACAATATCAATATCCTGCCGGTGATGGAAAATGGAAATATCGCCGGCATTATAACCGACAGGGATCTGAAAAAAGCCTCCCCCTCTGACGCAACTACCCTCGATATGCATGAGCTTCTGTATCTTATATCCAAAATAAAAGTAAGGAATTTAATGAAAAAAACCGTTTATACCATCCCGCCTGACTTTACCATTGAAGAGGCAGCGGCCATGCTTATGGAAAAAAGGATTTCTGGTCTTCCTGTGGTGGATGAAAAGAAACAATTGATAGGAATTATAACACGAAGCGACATTTTCCGGGTAATCATATCCCTGACAGGTCTGGGTAAAAAAGGGTTGCAGTTTGCAGTCCGCATAAAGGATAAGCCGGGTCCAATAAAGGAAATCAGGGAGCTTATCAGTGAATACGGGGCACGCACCGCCAGTATTTTGAGCTCCGGTGATAATGCTCCACCAGGCTATCTAAACATCTACTTCCGAGTTTATCAGATAGACAGAGGAAAACTCCCGTCACTTATCAAAGAAATCGAAAAAAAGGGTGCCATGCTTTATGTTGTAGACCATAAGGAGGATATGAGAACCATATTTAATAATCAATAATCAACTGTTAATGGTGAATAGTTAATGTCTTTTTGCCTGAGTTAGCGCCAATATTCCCACTTTGAAGAGGGATATAACAAACCATAATTAGAATTGCTGGCAATGAATAATTTTCATTGACAACCCCATTTTTTTCATTCATTATTTTTTTTATAAATCGCAGGTTGAAGCCTGCTGTATCAAATAATTTAGATTATATAAAAAAGAACAAATTAAACCACGAAGGTATGGGTATCATGAAGATGCCGTAGCTTTGTGGTTTTTTTTTGCAGCGGATTGTTTACCATGTGGAATGCCCTTAATTATTCCTCTGGGGCCTTATCCTGAATATCCCTGGCCCAGACCTGGTTACAGAAGCAACGGCTATCGATAGCAAGTATCTAATGAATTAATGTTTAAAAGCGAACGAAGTTTATTATGTCGCGCCAGGGCGGGCCTGTTAATCCTGCTTGCCCAGCCTGCCCCGCCTGCCCCGTAGCTCCAGAAGATGGTACTGGGGTAGCCCGGAAGATGGTACCGGGGTTAAATTGTTCTTTTATTTAACCGGGGTCAAAAAGTCCACCCGAAAGGCGTTAGGTTTAATATGCATATTTCGGAAGGGGTGTTATCACCGGCTGTTCTCTTAGGAGGTGCTGCCATTGCAGCAGCAGGCGTTGCTGCCGGCCTGAAGGATCTTGATCAAAAAGAAATTCCGTCCATGGGAATTCTGTCGGCGGCTTTTTTTGTGGCATCTTTGATCCACGTACCTGTGGGGCCGGTTTCTGCCCACCTGACCCTGAACGGCCTTTTGGGTCTGATCATCGGCTGGAAGGCCTTTCCTGTAATACTGGTTGGCACGGCACTCCAGGCACTCCTTTTTCAGTTTGGCGGCATTACCACGCTTGGCGTAAATACACTGAACATGGCGCTTCCTGCGGTCATCTGCTATTACTTGTTCGGATGGGGCTTAAAGTCAGGCTCCGGTCGATCAGTATTTATGTTTGCAGCCTTTGCGTCCGGCTGTTGTGGTGTTTTAATATCCGGAATTATGGTGGGATTTTCCCTGTATCTGACCGGCGAGGCATTTTTGCCTGCAGCCGAACTTGTGGTTGCAGCTCACTTGCCTGTAATGTTTATTGAAGGAGGCCTGACAGCCGCCTGTACTTTATTTCTAAGAAAGGTAAGACCCGAACTATTGGAGGAAGTCTGTGCGCCGAAATGATCATTCAATAAACAAAACGGCCCGCTATGGATCAAAAATTGTTTGTCTTGTTTTTATTGCGATTCTGTGGATAGCTTTTTCCCACGAGCACGCATTTGCTCACAAGGTCACAATCTTTGCCTGGGTTGACGGTGATACGATTCACACCCGGAGCAAATTCAACGGCGGTAAGCGGGTCAAGGGCTCCTTGGTGGTCGTTTTTGATCCCGAGGGAAATTCGCTCCTGGAAGGTAAAACCGACGAAAACGGGATGTTTTCCTTTAAAATACCCCAAAAGACCGAACTCAAGGTAGTCCTGAAATCCTCCATGGGCCATATGGCAGAGTGGAAGATCCCGGCAGAGGAAATCACAGGGTCCGGATCTGAAAGCAATACCCCAGAAACCGTTGAGAAAGCCCCCGATAAAATCTCTATCGGTACCGGTTCGGAAAGCGTCAAAACTGACGAGGATGTTTTGGAACCCGCGGCCATAGGACTGGGAAGAGAGGAAGTCGAGGAAATTATCGATGCCTCCCTGGACAAAAAGCTGGCGCCTATCTACGATATGATGGCTAACACCTACGACCGGGGACCCGGGTTAACCGAAATCATGGGTGGTATCGGCTATATAATCGGCCTTGTGGGCTTAGCCTTGTATTTTTCAAACCGTCGCAGAAAGGAATAACAGAATTAGATGATCGAAGAACTTTCCAACGGTGATTCCCTGATTCAGAGTCTTGATCCCCGCGTCAAGATTGTCCTGGTGTTTCTTTTTTCCATTGTTGTGGCCGTATCGAACCGTTTGCCGGTTCTTATGTGGGCGCTGGCACTCGGCCTTTTAATTGTGCTGTCTGCCAGAGTGCCGGCAAAGGAACTCCTACGGCGGCTTATACCCGTCAACATGCTGATTGTTTTCCTGTGGCTTTTTCTCCCCTTTACCTTTGCAGGCAAGCCGCTTTTTTACATAGGTTCTCTGCCCGTTACCCGTGAAGGGGTGATGTATGCTGCAAGTATCAGCATTAAATCCAACGCTATGATGCTTATGCTGATTGCACTTGTTGCAACAACTTCCATTTTTACCCTGGGCCATGCCATGCATGAATTAGGTATCCCCAAAAAAATAGTACATCTGTTTTTCTTTACCTTTCGTTACATTCACGTCATACACAGGGAATATGTCAGGCTGTTAAATTCCATGAAGATACGAGGATTTAAACCCAAAAACAGTTTGCACACATACAGATCCTTCGCCTATATGGTGGGAATGCTTCTGATTAGAAGTTTAGACCGTGCCCAACGGGTTCACAATGCCATGATGTGCCGCGGCTATAAGGGAAAACTTTACAGCTTAAGCAAATTTTCCTTAAAGGGCAGAGACGTCATTTCCATTGTTTTGATGTTGGCTGTCATTATAGTATTGGGAGTACTGGAATGGAAAAAAATGAACTGATTATCAATCTCGAGGATATAGCATTCAGCTATCCTGGCGGCACGCCGGTGCTCGACATGCTTAACTTCAAGCTCCACAGAAGCAATCGGATCGGCTTAATGGGACCCAACGGCAGCGGAAAAACCACACTGGTTCACCTTATCATGGGTCTTTTGAAACCTTCCGCCGGGAGGATTGAGATCTTCAAAAAGTCGGCTGTGACGGAAAAAGACTTCAGAAAAGTTCGCGGAAAAATCGGCCTTCTTTTTCAGGATGCTGACGACCAGTTGTTTTCCCCCACGGTTCTGGAGGATGTTGCTTTCGGCCCCTTGAATCTGGGCAAGTCACAGGATGAAGCAATGGATATTGCCCGCAACACATTGAAGTTTTTAGGCCTGGAAGGGTTTGAAGACCGCATAACCTACAAACTATCCGGGGGAGAAAAAAAGCTGGTTTCTCTGGCTACTATCCTTGCCATGGAGCCCGAAGTCCTGCTCCTGGATGAACCGATTAGCGGTCTTGATGACAAAACAAAAGCAACGCTTAAGAACGTGCTGCTCGACCTTGACCTCTCTTATATATTAATATCCCATGAAATCGACTTTCTGGCCGATATAACCGACTCCATCTATACCATGGAAAACGGCAAAATACTTATTGATCAGGAGATCCATGTCCATCAGCACGTCCATGCCCATCCTCATGGGGCTTATGCACACAAGCACAAGTAACC
>JAZFVY010000219.1:0-10050 GCA_036447975.1 Desulfobacterales bacterium | reverse complement strand
CCGAGGCATTTATCTGATCACCTGGCCGGAGAAATATGTATGGCCGTGCAGGAACGAGTGAAAACCGTAGGCGTTTTTGTCAACGAAACATTTTCGAGCATCATGCAGCGAGTTGAACGCTGTCACTTTAATGCCGTCCAGCTGCATGGCCAGGAGCCACCTGAACTAGTCAGTCGCCTTATAGAAGAAAATCTTCATGTGATTAAGGCTCTGTTTATCGACGGCAAACCGTCGCTGCAAGATGTTTCAAGCTATCAAGCTTCGGCTTTCCTGGTGGAATGCGGCCTGGGGAGACTTCCGGGCGGAAATGCCCTCGAGTGGAATTGGGAACAGGCTAAAAGTTTTGGGGAAAAGCATCCCCTGATCATTGCCGGGGGCCTTACGCCTGAAAATGTTTGCGATGCCGTTGAAGCGAGCACGCCGCATGCCGTGGATGTAAGCTCCGGTGTGGAGTCTGTTCCGGGTAGAAAGGATCCTGGCAAAGTCGGGGCTTTTATGAGCGCAGTTTCCCGGTGCAGCTTTAAAAAAAACTCAAGAAAGATTTTTTAACCATTTGTTTTGAGGTTTTATCATTCGAGGTAAAAGATGAAAAAAATAATAGAATTAAAAAGAGTGGTAGTAACCGGATTGGGTATGGTCACTTCTCTGGGATTGGATGTGCCAAATACCTGGGATGCAATGTTGGCAGGTAAATCGGGAATTGATCTAATTACCCAATGGGGTGATTTGGATGAACTTAAGGACAGATTCAAACTGCCGGAGGATTTACCAATGATTGGCGGCGAAGTTAACGATTTTAACATCAAAGATATCATCAAACAAAGAAAACAAGGTTTTTCTAAAGAGGATCTAAAACAAGTTAAATACATGGATTCCTTTACCCAATTTGCCCACGCAGCAGCGTTAGAAGCAATTGCTGATTCTAATGTGCGTTTAGATGATGGAATAGTTAATCCTAATCGGGTTGGAGTAATTATTGGATCTGGCTTAGGTGGCCCCCAGACATGGGAACGTGAATTTAAGCGTTTTTTGCAAGGCAAAAAAGTGTCACCGTTCCTAATTCCTCGTTTGATACCTAATTTGGCCGCCGGTAATGTTAGTATTTCTTTTAAGGCTAAAGGCGCTAATGCTTGCCTGGCAACTGCTTGTGCATCCGGTGCTCATGCAATTGGTGAAGCTTTCCAGAGAATTCAACTCGGAAAAGAAGACGCCATTGCTTGCGGCGGAACAGAAGCTCCGCTTACACTTTTAACAACAGCCGGTTTTCACGCCCTTAAAGCCCTATCACCAGAATACCAAACGCCTCAATCTGCCTCTCGTCCTTTTGACATAAACCGTAATGGCTTTGTTATGGCAGAAGGATCAGGCATTTTCATATTAGAAGAACTAGAACATGCCTTGGGTAGAGGGGCTAACATATATGCAGAAGTCGTTGGTTTTGCCATGACTGGAGATGCCAGTCATATTACTGACCCTGATATTCATGGTGCGATTAGATGCATAAAGTTAGCATTAGAGGATGCAGAAATTTTGCCGGAAGAAGTTGATTTAATTAATCCTCATGCTACATCTACACCAAAGGGGGATATTAACGAGGCCAAAGCCATAAAGGAGGTCTTTGGAGTTGACAAGGAAAAGCCTTTAATTACAGCTAATAAATCTCAGCTTGGACATTCTTTGGGAGCCGTAGGGGGAATTGAAGCAATTTCGTGCGTATTATCTATTTGTAATAATAAAGTTCCGCCAATTTTGAATCTCGAACAAGTCGATGAAGAATGTCAAGGTTTGAACTATGTTCGCGGGCAAGCAAAACAGGCAAAAATTGATGTTGCTCTTTCGAACTCTTTTGGTTTTGGCGGCACTAATGCAACTTTGATTTTTAGAAAATATTCATAGAAACGGTTTCAAAACCAATTTTACGCTTTGGGTTTGCCATTTTTGATTTTGCCAGATTAGCCCGAATTTCTCTTCCCGCTTAAATCGGGATTCATTCTATACTTTTTCATCTCAGGCTTTTGATAAAATCACCTATGACGCCAACACCTGCTTTGTCCACCAACCGAATCGTTTGTGACCCAATGACTGCGATATCGACTTTTCCCACTAAAAATTCGACATCTTTTTTTTCTTTGACCCCGAAACCGAGTGCCAGCGGAAGATTGGTTGCCTTTCGGCATCGCGCAAGATATTTTTCCAATTGCTTGGAAAAATCTGTATCCACACCGGTTACACCTTTTCTTGCCACGCAGTAAATAAAACCCTTTCCAAAGGATGCAAGGTATTTCATGCGCTCATCCGGGGTTGTTGGGGAAAAGATAAAGATCGGAGCAAGATGTTTATTTTGCATGGCCTTAAGAAAGTCCTGCCCCTCTTCAGGGGGGAGATCAGGGACGATGGCTCCATACAGGTCGCTCCGGACCATTGCTGCTACAAACCGATCAATCCCGTATTTGAAAAGAATGTTATAATAGCTCATAAACAGGAAGGGTATATCAAAAGTTTCGGTAACCTTTTGGGCAAAATCGATACACTTCAGCACGGTTGCGCCCCCTGCAAGAGACTTCTGATTGGCATGCAGAATCACAGGTCCGTCTGCGATGGGTTCGGAAAAAGGGATTTGCAGCTCCATCAGATCCACACCGGCTTTTACCATTGACTCTATGATCCTGAAAGCATCCTCAAATGTGGGGTATCCGAGAACAATATGGGTCATTAACAGGATTTCTTTTTCTTTCAGCCTGCTCCGCAGATACGATTCAAGCATGATATTCCTCCGCCTTTTCCTTGATAAATTCCTGCCACTTTGGATCAGCAAATGCATCGGCAACTGTAAATATGTCTTTGTCGCCTCTTCCGGACTGATTAATCAGGATTATGTCTTTCTTAGACAGGTCTGATGCCTCTTTGAATGCCTGGGCAAAGGCATGGGCTGACTCTAAGGCCGGGATCAGCCCTTCCTTTTTAATCGTTAGCGAGAGTGCATCTACTACCTCCTGGTCTGTTGTTGCCTCGAACCGGATACGACCGGTTTCCTTAAGGTTTGACAGGATCGGCGAGACGCCCACATAGTCGAGTCCAGCGGCGACACTATGAGTTTCCTTCATCTGGCCGTCGTTATCTTGCAGAAAATATGTCTTATAACCCTGTGCCACCCCTACGCTTGCATCTTCGGAAGAGAGACGTGCTGCGTGATGACCTGTCGCCAGCCCTTTACCTGCGGCCTCCACACCAACAAGTTCCACCGGATCCTCCAGAAAAGCTTTGAATACCCCCAACGCATTGGAACCTCCTCCCACACAGGCATAAATACGGGATGGGAGACTCCCCTCTTTTTCCAGGATTTGCTCGCGCGCCTCTTTTCCGATGATGGATTGAAAAAAAGAGACCATTTCCGGGAAAGGGTGTGGGCCGCATGCCGTACCCAATACATAATGCGTTGTATCCATGTTAGTCACCCAGTCACGAAACGACTCATTAATCGCATCCTTTAAAATCCGTGTTCCTTCCCGCACAGTGATTACTTCTGCGCCCAACCGTTCCATCCAGAAAACATTGGGACGCTGCCGCTTAACATCGACCTCTCCCATATAAATGGTACATTTGAATCCAAACCTGGCGGCCATGGTTGCTGTTGCCACCCCGTGCTGACCGGCCCCGGTCTCAGCAATTACACGGGTCTTTCCCATCCGCTTGACCAGGAGCCCCTGCCCCATAACATTGTTTGCCTTGTGAGCACCGGTGTGGTTCAGGTCTTCCCGCTTGATATAGATCCGGGCGCCGCCAAAGAGCCGGGTAAGGTTTTCAGCAAATGTGAGCGGCGTCGGCCGGCATGAATAGGAAGACATAATATCAGTATATTCCTGCCAGAAGCCGGGATCGCTTTTTGCCTGTCGAAACGTTTCAACAAGTTCATCAAAAGTGGCAATAAGGATCTCAGGAAGATATGCTCCTCCGAATCCTTCATAGTACCCCCGATCTTTCATCTGCAATTCCTCCTAATGTCTGTGAAAAAACGAATTGATCTGTTCGGCAGTAAAGTTCTGAATAAACAGCGTTTATTGCCTGTTCAAAATGAAGAAACCTCTTAACAGTCAATATGGGTGTTTCCGGTTTAACGTCCAGCTTCAGCGCTCTCTTTCCGATCAAATAGCCGATCCTGAAGTTCTGCTTTCCGCCGGAGGGATGCATATAATAATGCTCATTGACAATTTGTGAAAGGGATCGGCCGGCCAGATCAATCTGGTCGATCCCTGAAAAAAGCGCCGAATGAAGATAAATATCCTCAATAAGAACCGGAGCCTTTTCAACCCGACTGAGCCTGGAAAAAAAATAGGCCTTTTTGTTGGCAAAAGGATTTTCCGGATCATCTTCGATTAGTTTCAATCGGGTCTTGTGCAAAATACGGGTCGTAATTGATATCCCTTTTTTGTGAAAGGATGAAATCGTTCCGGCCAGCGAAAAGAGATCAACCTCTTTTTGTTTTTCGCAAACAAAGGTTCCTGAACCCCGCCTGCGTATCAGTATGCGTTTACGAACCAGCAGGTCTGTGGCTTGTCTGGCAGTCGGCCTTCCAATACTGTAACGTGCTGCAAGGCTGTTTTCTGACGGAATTCTTGAACCCGGCTGATATTCTCCTGAACGTATTTTGGCCAGAATGATATCTGCCAGTTGGTGATATAACGGAATGGGTGATCGTGAATTGAGCATAAATTCATACTCGCACAAATTTGTAAAGTTGTCAAGACATATTTATTGTCATTAAGTCTTTACCGCACAACATACGTTTTTTCGCCTATTACAGTTGGCACCCACCCACGATTTTATATCAAATTATTTGAGGTATCGGGGAGTTTTATCGAAAATTTGCCCTTAATTAAGCGTAATGGGTGACCAGGTGTAAAAGCGTGTGTGTGTGCGAGTTCACACGATTTGGAATCTGATTACCCATGGAGCGGCCTTAAAGACGAAAACTCCTCGATCCCTGAATTATTTATACTCAAAATGAGCGAAAGTCGAAGATGACTCAGATCCCCCGATAACGGGATCTTCGTTTCACTACGACAAGGCATCACAGGGCGAAGCTTCGCTTGACAAAGTTGCATAATGTTTCCATTAGTAATTTGACTCTTGCTATATTATTTGATATATTTACAATTTCTTTATTTGAAAACTTAATTTAAAGTCGGGCTGTTGCCCGAACCTTTTTTCGCTTTGCCAAAAAATATTTTGTGACTTAAGGCTCGCTAAGAGCCCTTAGTAGCATTGGGAGTAATTATGTCTGCAAACAATACCACCCGGAAGGAAACAGATTATGATGTCATCATTGTAGGGGGCGGGCCTGCCGGGCTATTTGCAGCCAGTTATCTGAGCGAACACTCCGACCTTCATGTGCTGCTTATCGAAAAAGGCAAAGGCCCACTGAAACGAAAATGTCCGATCAACGACAGTCAGAAGTGTATGAAGTGTAAGCCATGCAATATTTTGTGCGGAATTGGCGGAGCCGGATTATTTTCCGACGGCAAGCTGAACTACATCTACAAGTTGGGCAAGACTGACCTGGCACAGTTCATGCCGATTCCCGAGGCTCAGGAACTAATCGATGAGACAGAACAAATTTTCAACAGATTCGGGATGGACAGCCCTGTCTATCCTACCGATATGGAAGAAGCCAGAAGCATCCGCAAAAAGGCCAAGCGATACGGAATCGATCTGTTAATTATCAAACAGAAGCATCTGGGCAGTGAATGTTTGCCGGGCCATATTGCAAGTATTGCCAACCACATCAAGTCCAAAGGGGTGACCATCCACACTTCAGAGGAGGTCAAGGACGTCATAGTTGAAAATGGTCGTGCAAAGGGCCTAATTACCAACAGGAAAAAATACTTTACAAGTAACATCATCCTGGCCCCTGGTCGTGTGGGAGCAGATTGGGTCGGAAAGCTGGCCCAAAAATACGGGATCGGACTCAAACAAAGAGGCATCGAGGTGGGAGTGCGAGTTGAGGTCCATAATGATATCATGCAGGACCTCTGCGAAGTAATCTACGACCCCACTTTTTTTATTCAGACATCAAAATATGACGATCAGACCAGAACGTTTTGTACCAATAAAGGGGGTTTCGTTTCTTTAGAGAACTACAAGAATTTTGTTTGCGTCAACGGCCACGCCTTTCAGAAAAAAAAATCTGAAAATACTAACTTCGCTTTCCTGTCCAAAGTGGTATTGACTGAGCCGGTCACGGACAACCAGGCATACGGCGAGTCAATCGGCAACCTGGCAACCCTGATTGGCGGTGGCAAACCAATCCTTCAGCGCTTTGGTGACCTCAAACGGGGCAGGCGCAGCACATGGAACAGAGTAAAAAAGGGTTACATCGATCCGACACTGACCAATGTAGTCTGTGGCGACATCGCCATGGCCCTGCCTGAAAGGATTCTGACTAACATTATCGAAGGTTTGGATAAGCTTAACTACGTGGTTCCTGGTGTTTCCAACGATGAAACTCTCCTTTATGCTCCTGAAATCAAGTTTTTTGCTACTCAGATTAACACCACTAACGAGCTGGAAACAAAGATCAAGGGAATGTACGTTGCTGGAGACGGACCAGGAGTGGCCGGAAACATCGTATCAGCCAGCGCCACCGGACTGATACCTGCCAAAGCAATAATAAAAAAACTATAACACTTTAGCTTTTTGAAAACATTACAGCTTCAGGTATAATTAAATGAGGTATCGGGGAGTTTTATCGTAAATTTGCCCCTTAATTAAGCGTAATTGGTGATCAGAAACTCCCCGACCCCTGAATTAAATTTTCACTGAAAAAACCTAAATCCTGCATAAACAATTACTGTCATTCCCGCACAAGGGGGAATCCAGAAAAATTGCTATATTTTTATTTCCTTTGTGTCTCAATGGCTGAATAGTTTCTTTCTAAGGAAACCATAAATTTTAAGCGGTCCATTTTTGTTAACCTTTTCTGTTGATTGTTGATCGAATATATGTTAAAAAGACGAGAACTTGTTTTTTTTCTTAACTTTTTAAATAATTTGCGTTGGTGATAAAAATGAATAAAAAAGCGGCTAAACAACAAACACAACTAGATAATCAAAAAACCATGGGAATACGCGAATTTAAAGTTGGGGATCTCGCTGTTTACCCAGCTCACGGTGTTGGACGGATTAATTCCATTGAAACCAAGATGGTTAACGGAGAAACACATGATTTTTATATGATGAAGATCATCGAAAACGAAATGTTAATTATGATCCCCACCTGGAATGTAGAACAGGTTGGGTTAAGAGACATCATTGACGAAGAAGAGATTCCCAAAGTATACGATATCATAAAAAAAAGGGAGGATATAGCTGCTGAACCCCAGACCTGGAACCGCAGGTATAGAGAATACATGGACAAGATCAAGACCGGTTCCCTTTATGATGTAGCCGAGGTTTTCAGGGATCTTACCTTGCTGAAATTGAATAAAGATTTGTCATTTGGGGAACGTAAACTTTTTGATACTGCCCAAACCTTGCTGGTGATGGAACTTTCGACTGCTAAAAACACCGACGAAAAGACGATTCTATCAGAAATGGAATTGTTCTTTGCAACCAAGACTCCAGAAAGTATCGATATTTCCGATAAATAACCTCCTCTGTACAATATGCACAATAAAAGTGCCTTTACAATTCTTGTCGAAGAGCCCGATTCAGGCAAACGCCTTGATCTATTTATTGCCTCCCACATTTCTGATTGTTCCCGTTCTGCTGCAGCAATCCTGATCCGTAACGGAAAGATAATTGTTCGGGGAGCTGAAAAAAAGCCCGGTTATCGAATAAGGAAAGGTGATGAGATTCGTGGCCTTATTTCTCCCCCGGAACCTGTGCTCATTAAACCCGAACCGATTGAAATCAATATTCTGTATGATGACGATCATCTGATCGTTGTCAACAAGCAGCCCGGCCTTGTGGTGCATCCAGCTCCGGGTCACTATACAAGCACTTTAGTCAATGGACTTCTTTATCATTTTCCTGAGCTTGAAGGAATCGGCGATGAGCTTAGATCTGGAATTGTGCACAGACTGGATAAAGATACGTCCGGTGTATTGGTAGTTGCCAAAAACGCTGCGGTCCATCATAACCTGACACGACAATTCAAATCGAGAAAGATAAATAAAAGGTACCTGGCCCTTGTTCATGGTGAAATGAAATCTGATTCAGGCTTGGTTTCGCTTCCCATCGGCCGGCATCCAGTTGAACGAAAAAAGATGTCGACCCGTAGCCGCAAAAGTCGTTCTGCTGAAACATTGTGGCGGGCCAGGGAACGGTTTGGAGGTATAACCCTGGTTGAGCTTGATTTAAAGACCGGACGCACCCATCAGATTCGGATTCACTTTGCTGCCGTCAACCATCCTATTATCGGTGACTCCGTGTACGGCCGTGGCAAGGTAGGGAAAAAAGTTTTATTCGGAAAAAATCTATCCATAGCAATTCCCAGGCATATGCTGCATGCGTGGCACCTTGGATTCACCCATCCAAATACAGAAACTGCCGTCTCCTTTGAAGCACCTATGCCTCACGACATGGAAGAGCTGATAAAAGCATTGCGCCATGCGGAGCATAGCTCCGCATGATGCAAATGTAAAGATCTGGGCAAACCCACTAACCTCTTGTTCGTTCCAGAATATTGCCCCTAGTGCTGATTACCACCTCTTCCATTGGTATTTTCTGACCGGATATTTCCAACCCCTTTTTAACTATCACTGGAAGGCCCGAACAGCACGGCACCTCAACAACGACCGTTGTAATACTCTTGATACCCGCGGTTTTGAAGATATCCGCAAACTTGTCGATGTATTCCTGGACATCATCTAATTTTGGGCATCCCATCATGACTGCTTTTCCCTTTAAAAAATCTCGGTGAAATGAAGAGTAGGAAACAGGAACACAATCCGCGACTACAAGAAGATCAGCTCCTTTTAGAAACGGGGCTTTGGCAGGAACAAGCTTTATCTGAACCGGCCAGTGAGAAAGAGCCGATTCCCCCTCGCCTTCGATGACAGCAGGCATGCTGGCCGCTTGACAAGCATCAGCCGGAACAAAGGTCTGAATATTGGCTGATAGGCATCCGCAAGGCATAACCTCTTCTTCCTTGCGCTCCTCTTTTGCTTTTTCTGCCAGGTGTGTTTCGACGGCTTCTTCATCAAACTCATCGGTTTCCCGTTCAATGACTTTGAGTGCGCCGGTGGGGCAGTCTCCCAGACATGCACCGAGCCCGTCACACAATTTATCCGCGGCAATTCGTGCCTTGCCTTCCACAATCTCCAACGCTCCCTCTGCACAGGACGGCACGCAAAGGCCGCATCCGTCACATAGTTCTTCATCTATTTCTATGATTTTGCGTATTACTTTCATGATTAATTCCTTTTTTTTATTGGTTCAATTGCTATTTTAAAAGAACTTCCCTTGCAGTTTGACGACCGCTATCGGTCAAAAAAGACTTGTCGATGATTTGAGCCAGTCGGTCAGTGTCCATAGGGTTTTCTTTCTGTTTTTCCTCAAGGTTTACAATAAGATCCGAATCATACAATACCTTAAAAGTTAAGGTTTCTTCAGAGCGAGGATGATGGTGATGCCCGATGATGTCGCACACCTCTTCGATCATTTCATCCTTTGCCCCCAGCTTGATCATTATCGATCTGGCGATATCCGGTCCTTCTTTTTCCTGATATTTCGCCGCCGTGCTCCCGTATTTTCGTTCAGCTTCATGGATGCCGATGTCATGCAGATATGCAGACGCTAAAATCACCGCCATATTCCCTTTTTCGTTCTTGCCGATCTGTTCGGCATAACGCGCCACCCGGGTTGCATGACCGATCCTCTTAAAATCCGTCCGGAAATACCGCTTCATTTCAACGGCGATCCGATCCTTTAAAAGATCATCCCTCATGGCTAAAGCTTCCGGAGGCAGGTCTCCGATGCACTCTTCGGCATACTGGCAGTATGAAGCACAGCCAAAATCCATTTTTGGATTTGCGAACCTGTGGCCACATTC
>JAZFVY010000218.1:0-13818 GCA_036447975.1 Desulfobacterales bacterium | reverse complement strand
ATGAACCAAAAGCTCCCGGAAAACATAGTATAAAAATTCAAATGGGCCCCACATAGAGATCTTTGAAAAATGCTCAATTTTGTTCAAGTTCAAGGAAGGCGATAATTTTAACCACCCCGTACGATCTTCCGGACCTACGGGGCAGGCACGAATACATGGAGTATTTTGAGGATAAAGCTAAAGCTTCACTTCGTGCAAAATGTTGAGCCTGACAAAGAAATTGGGCAAAAGGGGGCGTTTTGCAAAGGTCTCACATGCTGATGGCCGCAATTTGCAATGGAAGCCACCAAAAGAAACAAGAACTGCTTTGTTCTTTGCAGTCATTTCGGATCTGACAATTTTTTACCTTTATATCAAATAGTTGAGAGAAGGGAATTGATATCATTTTTTGTTTTTCTTGACATTCAATATTATTACGATAAATTGAATGATAAATTGTCATTCTTACAATCCATCAGGTTGTTCAGATGACCAGATGAGGCTTTAATATCCTTCAACCGCGCAAAGGAGGTTACCATGGACAAAATTATAAGAATCAATATGGGAAATGAAGGTGGACCTCAAGCCAGTGAAGAGCCGTTGGGTGATTATGCCGGCCTGGGCGGCCGTGGTATGACATCGGCAATCATTGCCACAGAGGTGCCGCCTCTGTGTCACCCGCTTGGGAAAGACAATAAACTGGTCATTGCGCCCGGGCTCCTTAGCGGAAGCCAAGCAGCTCAGTCCGGACGCGTCTCGGTGGGTTGCAAGAGCCCACTCACCGGCGGCATCAAGGAAGCCAATGCCGGCGGCCAGGGAGCCCAAGTACAAGGCCGGCTGGGCTATGCTGCCATCGTACTTGAGGGAAAACCCAAAGATGACACCCTCTACAAAGTAGTCATCAACAAGGATGGGGTAGAAATCATCCCGGATAACAGTCTAAAGATGTTGGGAAACTACGATCTGATAGATAAAATAAAAGCCGAATACGGCGAAAAGGTTGCCTGTATCTCTATTGGACAAGCCGGGGAGATGAAGATGACCGCCGCCTCGGTGGCCTTTACCGACATGGAGCAACGGCCGACCCGGCATGCCGGTCGCGGGGGCGTTGGCGCCGTTATGGGAGCCAAAGGTGTCAAGGTCATTGTGCTGGATGACACGGACATGCCGGCGAGACCCCCCAAAGACCCGGAAAAATTTAAAGAAGCAAACAAGGCGTTTGTCCAGGGGCTCAAAAAACATCCCATAACGGGCGAAGGCCTGCCTTCATTCGGGACCAACGTATTGACCAACGTGATCAACGAGGCCGGTGCCCTGCCCACGCATAATTTTCAGGACGGGCGCTTTGAAGGTGCCGGCAATATCAGCGGTGAAACACAGTCGGAAATCATGAAGGCCCGTGGCGGAAAGGTCAAAAAAGGTTGTCACAAAGGCTGCGTCATCCAATGTTCGGGCATTTACAATGACAAAGACGGCAACTTTCTGACCAAACGACCGGAATATGAGACGGTCTGGGCTCACGGCACCAACTGCGGCATCGATGACTTGGATGCCGTTGCCATGCTGGATCGCCTGGACGATGATTTTGGTCTCGATACCATCGAAATGGGAGCCACCATCGGCGTGGCCATGGAAGCGGGTCTGGCCGAGTTCGGTGACGGCGAGGCTGCCATCAACTTTTTGAAGGAAGTCGGTAAAGGAACTCCGCTGGGGCGTGTTCTCGGCAGCGGGGCTGCCGTAACCGGCCAGGTTTTTGGCGTTGAAAGGGTTCCAGTAGTCAAGGGTCAGGCCCTGCCGGCCTACGATCCCCGCTCGGTTCAGGGTATTGGGGTAACCTACGCCACCAGCACCATGGGTGCCGATCACACGGCAGGTTACGCGGTAACAGCTAATGTCCTCGGTGTCGGCGGGAGTGTTGATCCACTAAAACCTGAAGGCCAGGTGGAGCTTTCCCGCAACCTACAGATCGCCACGGCCGCAATTGATGCCACCGGATTTTGTCTGTTTATTGCTTTTGCAATTCTGGATCAGGAAGATACGTTCAATGCCATGCTCGACATCCTCAGCGGGTTTACCGGCCAGCCCTGTACCGGCGATGACGTGGTGGCACTGGGGAAGAAAATTCTTGATTATGAAAGAGATTTTAATACCCGGGCCGGATTTTCAGCGCAGCATGACAGGCTGCCTGATTTCTTCAAGACCGAGGCGCTTCCACCCCATAACGTAACCTTTGAGGTCAAAGACGAAGATCTCGACCAGGTATTTAACTGGTAAACAAACCTCTTTTATTTTGAATCCATGGGGAGTCCTGCCAAAGGTCTCCCCATTTTTTCTATCTTATGTGTAAAAACATAAAAATTTCATCAGAAACGCAAAAAAACCGCGCAGCAACCCTATGTTTGACCGTTAAAAATGACCTGGTTCAGGCCATTTTGCCGTTGCTTGCACAGGGTTTTATCGTAAAGACCAAGATAGGGTACAGCGTTCAGGAATTTTTGTGCAATCAACTCGGTTTGAGTTCTGACTACATAGAGCACAGGCTTCAAACCATCTTTCTGAACGGAAAAGCTGTGGATAATGTCAAAACCGCCGTGATCCGTCAGGACTCCACGCTGGCCCTTTCTGCCGCCATGCCCGGACTGGCGGGGGTTACTTTGCGCCGCGGCGGCGCTTATGCCACCATGCGTCAAAAGATTACTCATAAAAAAAACGCAAAGAACGAAATTGTTAAAGACGGCTCGATTGTGCTAAAGCTCTTCAATCTGGTGGCAAGGGATATCGGCCCAATGTTTCTAATACAAGGCATATGGGTCAGCGGGAAAAATCTTCAGGATTTTTTCCGGAAAGCACCGGGTCATTTCTGGGCCGGTTGCCGAGCTGCCGAAATCGATGGCATGCACAGTGAAGTAGAAAAACTCGCTCATATCGACTGGAAACAGAAGCTGGTCTTTTTGAAACTCGAAATCTGAAACAATTCACCATTTCCCAAAAATCTTTAATCGCAAATGACGCAAACTTATATTTCAATTAAACTATTTGCAACGTTGAGCAGATACACGCCTGCTTCGGCGGATAAATACCCGGTTTTACCTGGAACGACGGTTCGAAATCTTCTTAAAGAGCTTGGCGTCCCGGAAAATGATGCCAAACTCATCTTTATTGACGGCATCAAGCGGGATCTGCCATCCTCATTGCATGGTGGGGAGAGGGTCGGAATTTTTCCTCCGGTGGGAGGGGGATAATACTTTGGGATGGAGACAGGGTGATGCTTATGCGGACTTATACTCAAATTAACTTGTTTGGTTCCTTACGAAATAAGATGGAAGATCTCTATAACCTGCCGATCCAATTTGACCTCAATTCCCCGATTCCGTTAGTCGATGTGTTGAGGCGTTTTGATATTCCCTTGAACATGGTACAGTTGGCCATGGTCAATTTTAGAGCTGTCCCAAAAAAATCAATAATTAAGCCTGGTGATCGGCTCTCTTTGTTTCCTAGAGAATATCCTGTATTTGCTGATTGGAAGGATCTGCGATTTTAATTGCTATGTTTCGTTTATAGTCGGCAATCCTTTTTTGTCGGGCAATAAACGAAAATCCGGCTCCAAGCTCCAGTATAAAGCCCATTATTTCCCGTTTCTAAAAAACGAATCAAAATCAAACAACCCTGGTTAAGGGCTTGCTCAATAATAACTTCGCGTAATTGGAGCTCATGTTTGGGTCAGATTTGGCCACGCCGCTGACGTGGTTGAGCAAACCCACAGTAATAGCGAGCTGTTTCGAGGAGTTTGCGATTGAGGTTTACTTATTAAAGCCATGCTTGCTGAGATAATACACCTGCAAGATCCTTAATTCATCGAAATCGATTTCTTCTTTACACGCATCGAACACGGAGCGTAAATATGCCGGGCCGAGATTGTCAAATTCTTGGAGGACAACCTTCTGCTGGTCCGATGTCAGGTTCGAAAGGTTCCGTAGTCCCTCTGACCTGAGTATGTGTCCATCCTGAAGGTATTTGAACAAATGATTTACAACCGTGTTTTGTTTAATGCTATACGCGGCCATGATCTCAGAAACTGATTGCCCGGCGTTGTAAGTTTCTCCGACTTCAATATATCTAGGCTTACGGGTAAGCTTCGGCTTGATTGCAGCGGCTTGTTCTTTTTTGGGAGTTTCTTGAATCCCATGGGTTTTGCAATATCTGTGAAGAAGATCTAAGAAAATCGATCCGTATTTTTCAAGTTTATGATTTCCCACTCCGTAAATTTCGCGAAAACTGTCCAGGGATTGGGGAAAGTAGGCAGCCATTTGCATTAACGATTTATCCGAGAAGATAACATAGGGCGGCAAATCGGCATCATCCGCCAACCTTTTTCGCTCTTTTCGAAGGATTTCAAAAAGATTCCGGTCAATGTCCAAATCGAATTCTTCATCTTTTTTCTTTGCGGTCATCTTATCCGTCTGATCTTTCTCCAGCCTGCCGAAAACAGTCTCCTTCCCCTGGAATACATCCCATGCTTTGGCAGTAATTTCCAATCCCCCGTATTCCATGTCCTGGATGATAAGCCCTTTCTGGATGAACTGGCGTGATAGATGGAACCATTGTTTTTTCGAATACTCTTTTCCGATGCCGTATGTGGATAACCGTTGATGTCCGAACCTTAACACCTTTTTTGCCTCGGAGCCGCGCAGCACATCGATGATATGACCGGCCCCAAACCGCTCTCCTGTTCGCCTGACACAAGAAAGAAACTTCTGGGCCGCCACGGTGATATCCTCTTTCTCCTGTTCACCGGCCAGGCAATTGTCGCACATGTCGCATTTTTCGGTCTGATGCGCTTCACCGAAATAATTCAGCAAGGGAATGCGGCGGCAACCATCGCTCTCGATAAACCGCAGAAAAGCATTAAGGTGGATGCCGGCCACCCGCTGTTCGTGGTCGGGTTTCTGATCTATAAAATACTTGATTTTTCGGATATCCGCATAAGAAAACAACAAGAGACAATGGGCTCGTAACCCGTCGCGTCCGGCCCTGCCGATCTCTTGGTAATAGCTTTCGATATTTTTCGGCATATCATAATGGATAACGAACCGGACATTCGGCTTGTTGATCCCCATCCCGAAAGCTATGGTGGCCACAATGATGTGCACATCGTCATTGATGAACAACTCCTGATTCTGTTTTCGCTGGATTTCGGTTAACCCCGCGTGATAGGGTCTGACGGAAAATCCCTTAGTGTTCAACACTTGGGAAAGCTCGTCCACCTGCCTTCGTGAAAAACAGTAGATAATACCGGATTGGCCTTGAAATTTTTCCAAAAAGTCGAGGGTCTGTACAAGGGGATTGTCTTTCAAGACAACCTGAATGAAAAGGTTTTCCCGGTCAAAGCTTGCGATAAATTCATTGTATCCATCAAATTTAAGGTTGTTTTTAATATCGCCCTGAACCCTGGGAGTGGCTGTGGCAGTCAGCGCAAGGCATACAGCTTCGGGAAAATGGGACTTTACCTCAACTATTTGCCGGTATTCAGGACGAAAGTCGTGCCCCCATTCGGATATGCAATGGGCCTCATCGATGGTTATACAATCAACTCGAACCGAGGATGAAAGCATCTCCAGTATCCCTGGTTTCAGCAGTGTTTCCGGGGCTAAGTAAAGCAGTTTAGCCTTGCCCTGTTTAATGCGACTCACATTTCGACGATATTCGCCCGGCGTCAATGAACTGTTCAAGACAACCGCAGCTACACCCAATTCCGTTAACTGCCCCATCTGGTCCTTCATCAGTGAGATCAGAGGAGAAACCACGATTGTAAGCCCTTTCAATATTAGCGCAGGGACCTGATAACAGAGCGATTTTCCTCCACCGGTCGGCATGATTACCAGGGTGTCTTCTTTCGAAAGAACACTCGCGATAATCTCAGCTTGAAGAGGCCTGAATTCATCATAGCCGAATACGGATTTCAATATGGTTTTTGCCTGATCGGTCATAGAGTTCTTTTTGACAAAATTAATTGATATACATGAGTCTGTTCATTAAATTCAGACTAGCGTGATCCCTATTTATCGAAAATATAATACTTGGAGTAAAGATAAATACAAACTATATGATAAATGCGTTATAATAGCAAATATTCGCCGTTTTTTCTTCAGGCACACTAATCCCGCTATAAGCAGCGATTTTACCGAGCCTATTCTCTTTTCAAAATTTGGCTTACAATATACCTTTCTTTGCAATACCAAAGAACTTCCACAGATGATTGCCTTAATGAAGTATAATTAATTGTGGCAGACTTAATCAGCTTAAAATATAAACCCAAGAATACCATGGCTTTTCAATTATAAGCTCGATTGCCGTCTCAAATAATAGTTGACCCGTCGTAAGCAAAATGACAAAGTCTAATAATCGCTGCCTGAGCGGGCATGACAGTTGTTTAGAGTGATTGTCATTCCCGCAAAGCAGGTCCTCGACTCGATCTGAGAACGGGAATCCAAATCCTGTTACCTCAGTTTATTGAGAAGTTGCATATTGAAGCAAGAGAAGACTAATGAAAGAAAAAAAGACTGTATTGATTGTAGATGACGACAGTGTCCATCGAACTATGTTGCAAACCCTCATTGGAGGGTGGGGATATGATATTACAGAGGCGGATGACGGTTCCACCGCAATCAAAGAGGTTGAAAAACGACCCTTTGACATGGTTTTAATGGATGTCAGAATGCTTAAAGTTTCCGGTCTTGAGGCGCTGGAGAGCATAAAAGATTTTAACCCTGCCATACCGGTAACCATTATGACCGCCTATTCATCTGTTGATACGGCTGTTGAAGCTTTGAAAAAAGGAGCTTACGATTACCTTACCAAACCCCTTGATTTCGACAAGCTGCGGCTCACTCTGGAAAGGGCCATGGAACACACCCGGCTAAAAGAGGAAAACCGTCTCCTGAAGGAAAACCTTCAAAAACATTTTGATATGCAGAATATCATTGGTCGCAGCCCGGCCATGGCAAATCTTTTGGAAACAGTGGCCCATGTGGCCCCTTCCGAAGCAACCGTCATGATTACAGGTGCATCCGGAACAGGCAAAGAATTGATTGCCGGAGCGATCCATTTTAACAGCCCGAGAAAAGACGGACCTTTTGTTAAGATCAATTGCGCTGCCATTACGGAAACACTTCTCGAATCGGAGCTTTTCGGACATGAAAAAGGATCCTTTACAGGTGCTGACCGCAGAAAAGAAGGGCGTTTTTATCAGGCAAACGGAGGAAGTCTGTTTCTGGACGAGGTTAGTGAAATGCCCCTGACCATGCAGGTAAAACTGTTGCGTGTGTTGCAGGAAAGAGAATTAACCCGTGTGGGCGGAGAAAAGGTGATCAAGGTTGATGTGAGGGTAATTGCGGCCACCAACAAAAATCTTGCAGACCTGATAACTAAGGGGCTGTTCCGGGAAGATCTTTACTACCGACTTAATGTTGTCAGCCTGGAAATTCCCTCCTTAAAGGAGAGAAGAGACGATATTCCGCTGCTGGCACAGCATTTTCTGGAAATGTTTGCAGCAAAGAATCGTAAAGAGATAAAGGGATTTACACCCCGTGCAATGGATCAACTTATAAGATATGATTGGCCCGGGAATGTTCGCGAACTGATGAATGCTGTTGAAAGGGGTGTTGTGCTTGCTCTCGCCGAATACCTTGACAATGAAGACCTTACGATAACACAAAGTCCGTCGCAGCAGCCTACTGGAATCTTGCCTGTTATTGATGACAAAGATAACGATATGACCCTTGAACAGGTTGAAAAGGACACCATTTTACGTACTCTGGAAAATACATCCGGCAACAAAAGCATGGCTGCGAGGCGTCTTGGTATAACCAGAAAAACCCTGCATAAGAAGCTTAAAAAATACGGAGTTATGCCTTAACGGGCTTCTTCAAATTCTTTGAGGAAAGTGACAGATGAAGTCTAAATTAATACCTTTATTTTTTTTTACACTTGTCTTTTTTTATGCCCAGGCAGTCCTATGCCAAAATTCTTCTCCAATATTAAATTCTACAGCAGAGGGAATGAATCTAACCCTGGATGATATCGTAAGGAGAATTGAAAATCGGTACGATGTTTCAGGCTTTTCAGCAGACTTTTTCCAAGCATCGACAATAAAAGCCATGGAAATAACAGATACAGCCTCGGGAAAAGCCTTTTTCAAACAACCAGGCAGGATGAGATGGGAATATGAAATGCCTGACCGCCAAATTATTATATCTGATAGTAAAACCCTATGGATATACCGCCCGGATGACAACCAGGTCATGATCGGAGACGCCCCCTCTTTTTTTGGAGACGGCAAAGGAGCCTGCTTTCTTTCAGATATGAAGCTGATACGGCAAAAATTCAGTATTATTCTCGAAAAAAAGGAAGATTACGGATACCATGTACTGAAACTTTTACCCAAAGAAAAGACATTCGATGTATCCGTTATATATTTATCAGTTTCGGCAATGACTTTCGATGTTTTTCGGATCGTTACCTATAATTCATACGGGGATGAAACCCGAATCGCCCTAAGCAATATTCAGTTTAAACTGAACCTGGATGATTCCATGTTCAGCTTTCAAATACCTAAGGGTGTTGAGGTGCTGCAACTTGACGAGTAGTTTCCTAAATGTTTAGTCACTTTAAATAAAATTCGTGTTTTCTAGCGGTAATTGTTCCAACATATCACAAATTTTTTTTAGGTTTGTTATTACAAGATAAATTAACCACAGACTCACGCAGACTTACACAGACCCCAGTTAAATAGTTGAGGTGTCGGGGAAATTTGCTCTTAATTAAGCGTAATGGGTGATCAGATGTAAAAGCTTGTGGTGTGTATGAGTTCACACGATTTGGAATCTGATTACCCATGGAGCGGCCTTAAAGACGCAAACTCCCCGACCCCTGAGTTAACTAGTTTTTGACCAATTCTTCGGGGATATCGGCATTGGTGTAAACCTTCTGGACATCTTCTGAATCTTCAAGGGTCTCCATCAATTTGACCATCTGATGGGCTTCATTTCCTTGGAGGTTAACGGTTGACTGCGGAAGCATAGTGATTTCTGCTGCAATGTAGGTAATCGATTCTTTGTCTATGGCGGCCTTTACGCTTTCAAAATCCTGGGGAGCTGTGATGATTTCATAATTACTGTCATCTTCTCTTACATCCTCCGCTCCGGCTTCAATGGCGATTTCCATCAGCGCATCCTCGTCAACAGCATCATTTTCGACGACAATATAGCCCTTCTTGTCAAACATCCAGGCAACACATCCGGCTGCACCCAGATTCCCCCCTGACTTGCTTAAAATATGGCGAATATCTGCCACGGCCCTGTTTTTATTATCGGTAAGAGATTCTATAAAAACAGCGGCACCGCCAGGACCGTAACCCTCGTAAACGCTCTCTTCATAACTGACGCCCTCGAGCTCTCCGGTTCCCTTTTTAATGGCCCTTTCAATGTTATCCTTGGGCATATTTTCACTTTTCGCTGCCTGTACAGCTGTCCGCAGCCTTGGATTTGCAGCAGGGTCTCCAACTCCCATTCGTGCCGCAACCGTGATTTCTTTGATAAGTTTGCTGAAAATTTTACCCCGCCTTGCATCTGTTATTCCTTTTTTATGTTTTATGCTAGACCACTTGCTATGCCCCGACATGCATACCTCCTATTTTTTCCCCAACCCGATAATATAAATCTCTTTGCTTGCCTTTCGGCTGGCTTGCGGTTTGAAAATCTTATGGCTTTTAAAAACAGACCTGACAGAATCCGAAAATTCCTTGAAATCTTCACCCTGAAAGATCTTACACACAAACGATCCGCCGGGTATCAGCAAAGTTTGAGCTATGGACAGTGCTGCCTGGCAGAGATTATAAGATCTGGCGCTGTCAACATGTTTGTTGCCGGTCGTAGCCGGCGACATATCGCTGACAACAACATTAAAATCTTCCCCCAAAGATTCAAAGAACCGATCATCCAGGGTAAGAATGTCGCCGTTATAAATTCTGACATGAGGAGGGACCTTTTCAGCAACGGGCTTGAGATCGATTCCCACTACCTGCCCTTTATTACCTGTCAGATTGGCCGCATAAAGAAGCCAGGACCCGGGTGCACAACCTAGATCGAGAACTTTGTCTCCCTTTTTTATCAGATGGTGCTTGCTCTGTATCTCCTGGAGCTTAAAGACTGACCTGGCAGGAAATCGTTCTTTCTTTGCCCGGCGCGAATAATGATCTTCCCACCGGTTATGCTTTGCGGCCCCTCGTTTCATATACTCAAAACAGCTCCTCCATAGCTTCTGACACTGTCTTTATCCCTATGAGTTCTATTCCTTTTATTTCCGTCATCCGTTTCAGGTTGCTGTGCGGTACTAGGCATCTTGTAAAACCCATTTTTATTGCCTCGGCAACCCGGGTTTCAACATGGCCTACGGCTCTGACTTCTCCTGTCAATCCTACTTCACCAAAGATAATGGTCTCTTTCTGAATCGGCCGGTCTAAAAAGCTCGATGCAACAGCAGAAACAATTCCCATGTCAACGGCAGGTTCATCAATCTTAACACCGCCGGCAACATTAACGAAGATATCATGCCCCATTAAATGCATGCCCAATTTTTTTTCCATTACAGCCACAAGCAATGCGACACGATTGTGATCAATACCAAGAATTGTTCTTCTGGGATTTCCGAAGCTTGTACTGCTGGCAAGGGCCTGAAGCTCAACAAGAATAGGCCTTGTGCCTTCCATGCTGGCTGTAACAACTGACCCCGGTGCGGTTGCAGGACGTTCTGAAAGGAATGCCGCCGAAGGATTGGCAACTTCGCTCAGGCCATTTTCATTCATTTCAAACACACCGATCTCGTTGGTCGACCCGAATCTGTTCTTTACAGCCCTTAAAATCCTGAACACATGATTGCGATCACCTTCAAAATAAAGAACCGTATCAACCATATGTTCCAAAAGACGTGGCCCGGCTATAGCACCGTCTTTTGTCACATGGCCCACAAGAAATATGGGCGTGTCTGTCTTCTTGGCCATGAGCATGAGCCGCACGGTGGATTCCCGTACCTGGGTCACGCTCCCTGGAGCGGACGTCAGATCCGGGCTGAACATGGTCTGAATAGAATCGATCACAAGTACATCCGGCTGATCGGATTCCACCATCGTCAGAATCGATTCCACATCAATCTCTGAAACCACAAGCAACTCAGGGGACACGGTTGACAGCCTTTTGCTCCGAATCCTTATCTGCCTAATCGATTCCTCTCCTGAAACATAGAATACTTTATGGCCTTGTTCGGCCAGGCCGTGGAGGGCCTGAAGCATCAGGGTGGATTTGCCGATCCCCGGATCTCCACCGATCAGGACAAGGGTTCCGGGAACAAGCCCTCCTCCTAAAACCCGGTCAAACTCACTGATACCGGTTAAAATACGATCTTCATCCTCAAGTTCAATAGAATCAATGGGGACAGGTTTGGTTTGCGAAGAGGAAAAAGTCCGCATGGCTCCTTGAGACGGTTTAGCGGTTTGAATTTCTTCAACAAAGGTCTGCCACTCGCCGCAATCAGGGCATTTCCCCATCCATTTGGGCGTTTGATAGCCGCATGACTGGCAGCAAAATATTGTTTTTGATGTTTTTTTCATGATGCCAATTTTATTGCAAATCCTTTAACCCAGATTTCTCACGAAGAAAATCAAATGCCTTTTTTTTATTTTGCACTATTACAGTCTGCAATTCCGAACTTGAGATAAATTAATGTATAATTTATCAATATCGTATTATTTTCCATTCTGTTTGACATTCTTATACATATCATGTCATTAAGCTCTGATCAACCATCACGTATATTTCATTTTCATGAAAAATATCAAATATAATCCAAAACCTACGTCAATTGTTATCGAAAATGGCTAAATACAATTAAAATGCAATTTATGAGAATAATCCCAAGCAAATATACATTCTTTTTTATCGGATTGTTGATCCTGCAATTTTTTTCATCCGGCCCAACCGCAGCTTTGGAGGAAATCGGCGGCAAATATTTTGAATCCCTCCAAACAAGGCTGATAACAGACGGTTTTGACGAAAACACTATTGCCGAGCTTTATAACAGTCCAATGGTTTTTTTCGAAACAAAGGGGGTTTCCCGCCTGTTGGTTCATCGTGAAGACAAGTTGAATTATAATCAATACGCTACCAAAGAATCCATCCAAAAGGCGTTGAAATATTTGGGAAAACATCAAAGCGAGTTTGAAAGAACAGAAATGGCTTACAATGTAAGCAAGGAGATCATCGCAGCCATAATCATGGTCGAAAGCCAGTTTGGAACCGCTACTGATGGGCCGTCCATATTGAATACACTTTCGACCATAGCTTCACTTGCAGATCCTGATGTCCGGGATATGTTCTGGATCAAGGTTTCAAGCTCATCCCAATTAAATAGGAAAAAATTCGAAAAATGGGCAGGGAAAAAATCGAAATGGGCATATCATGAGCTTAAGTCTTTTTTAAACTACACGGCCAGGGAAAGGATGGACCCTCTCGGCATTAATGGTTCTTTTGCAGGAGCCATGGGTATCGCTCAATTCATGCCAAGCAGCATTCTTGCCTATGCCAAAGACGGCGACAGTGACGGACGTATTGACCTTTTTAGCCATGCAGATTCCATTGCAAGTATTGCAAATTACCTCAATCATTATGGCTGGCATATGGGAATAGAGCGAAAAAAGGCATATAAAATCATTCACCGTTATAACCACAGCGATCATTATGTCAATATTATATTAAAAATTTCAGAGCTTTTAAAGGGATAAAATTGGATATAGCAACCGTTATTGTATGGATAAAAATTAGTCTTTTCTTTTATTTATTGACGGTTCTGGCAATTATCGATATCGCGCGAAAGGATTTCGGTTCAATGGGGAAAAAAGCCTTGTGGTGTTTTATTGCCGTTTTCCCGTTTATCGGTTGGCTTGTATATCTGCTTTTCGGATTTAGAAAAGGCAAAAAGCCGGAGGATATTGAGTGATCCACAAAATATTAATTGACACAATGCCTTCTTTTCTATTACTTTTGTTTTACAATTAACTGGTCCCATCGTCTAGCGGTCAGGACGCCGGCCTCTCACGCCGGTAGCGGGGGTTCGATTCCCCCTGGGATCACCAGAATAATATCAAGGGGTTAGCTATATATGGCTAACCCTTTTTCTTTGTTATGGTTATTAATTCCCACCACTATTCCCACCACAGATGTATGGAAAAAATTTTAAGAGCCATTGCTGACGCTGGCATTTGAAATCAAATATTCAAATGCCTGAATTATCAATCATCTTCATCGGGAACGAACCACAAGAACTTGGTCAGTATGTTTGGAGATAATCCGGATCTTGTGGCCATTTTAGTCCGGTTTCAAATTTTCAGTTCAGCTACAAAGCGTTATGTGCTTTCGGAATATCAACCAATTTTGCTTTCTGAAAATAGGGGGGCTACCTACAATTTTTTTACAGTTCATACATCGGATTTTTTTCAGCGTTAGCAGGAAGGTTCAAGATTTTTCGGGCGGAATCTGATCAAATTCAAAACTTCATATTATCCTAACTTGAATCAGGAGGGTTATTCATATATAGAACAAATTGTTGTTGCGATTTAGGTACGAAACCTTCACTTTTTGGAAATGCATGATTGAGGCAACAAGTCGAGCATCCCAAATTATAGATACGAACCATTTCTCTCAACATTCTGATAACATCTAAATTTTACATATTGGAAAGGTATCTGTAATTTGAGAAATTAATTCTCTGACGTAAACGATATGCTCACTT
>JAZFVY010000217.1:0-3236 GCA_036447975.1 Desulfobacterales bacterium | reverse complement strand
GGCTAAAAGTTTTACTCTCAAAGAGACGTACTGCTAACAATATAATATAATTAAGTCAAGCTTAAATTGCTTTGAAAAAGTATTTCCGCTGAGGTGCAGATTTAAATTAGAGCCGGCCTCTGATCCTGGTCCGCCTCCTTGGATATCATTTCAAATGACATGTCGTCTCCTTTAAAAAGGGTATCCCCTTCATCCAGAATTAAAGCGTGGTTCAGGACCTCGTCCATGTGCTCCACAAATACTATTTCAATCTGCTTTAAAACCATTGAGGGTATATCCTTTAAATCCTTTTCGTTTTCTTTGGGAACAATAACTTTCTTAATGCCACCCCTGTGAGCGGCCAGAATCTTTTCCTTTATTCCGCCGATAGTCAGAACGCGACCCCGCAAGGTGATTTCACCGGTCATGGCGACATCACGATAAACAGGCCGCTTAGCAAGGGCCGACACCAGGGAAGTGCACATTGAAATCCCTGCGGAAGGACCGTCCTTTGGAATTGCGCCTTCAGGTATGTGGATATGGATATCATTATTTTTGTAAAAATCCTTATCGATGTCAAGACGATCGGCACGCGACCGGACATAGCTTACCGCCGCCTGGGCAGACTCTTGCATTATATCTCCCAGTTTGCCGGTCATAATCTGTTTTCCCTTGCCGGGCAAAATCAGGGTTTCGATACAAAGCAGCTCTCCGCCCACATGTGTCCAGGCAAGTCCGGTAACAATACCGACCTGATCTTTTTCCTCTATCTGATGTTCCTTGAAGCGAGGCGGTCCCAGGTGTTTTTGTACGGACTTTGCCGTTACCTTGAATGTGTCGTTATCTTTATTCTTTATAACTTCCCGGGCTATCTTCCGGCAGATTGAAGAGATTTCACGCTCAAGATTTCTTACCCCTGATTCTCGCGTATATCGCCGAATAACCGTAAGGATCGCATTCTTGGAAAACTGGACAATTTTTTCTCCAAGCCCGTTCATTTCTATCTGTTTGGACAAAAGGAAGTCCTTTGCGATATGATATTTTTCATACTCAGAATATCCTGGTAAGCGAATAATCTCCATTCTGTCCTGTAAGGGAAGCGGTATTTCCGGCAGAGTATTGGCCGTAGTAATAAAAAGGATGTCAGAAAGATCGTAATCAATATCAAGATAATGGTCGTTGAAACTGTAGTTCTGTTCAGGGTCAAGGACCTCCAGAAGGGCGGCAGAAGGATCTCCTCTAAAATCCATACTCATTTTATCGACTTCATCAAGACAAAACACCGGATTGTTAACACCGGCCTTTTTCAAGGACTGTATTATTTTACCCGGCATTGCGCCAATATAGGTGCGCCGATGACCCCGAATTTCAGCCTCATCCCTCACACCACCCAGGGAAAGGCGTATAAATTTCCTTCCTGTCGCTCTGGCAACAGATCTGGCTAAAGACGTCTTCCCTACACCGGGCGGACCCACAAAACAGAGTATGGGTCCCCGTATCTTTTTGACCAGGGATTGGACCGCAAGGTATTCAAGTATGCGTTCCTTTGGTTTTCCCAACCCGTAGTGATCTTCTTCCAGTATTTTATCGGCTTCTTCAAGGTCTGTGCGAACCTTGCTCCGGTCAAACCAGGGCAGGCTGATCAACCAATCAATATAGCCGCGGACCACCGTTGCTTCAGCCGACATGGGGGTCATCATCTTGAGCTTTCTGAACTCATGTCTGACCTTTGCTGCGGCCTCCTTCGACATTCTTTTGCGCTTTATTTTCTTTTCAAGCTCCTTGAGTTCGTCACCGTGATCCTCTTCAGAACCGATCTCTTTCTTGATTGCCCGTATCTGTTCATTCAGATAATAATTCTTCTGGGTCTTCTCCATCTGTTGTTTGACGCTGCCCTTAATCCGCTGATCCATCTTGAAGATATCTATTTCCATCTTTATCAGGCGCAAAAGGAGAGAAAGCCGCTCTTCCTGGGAGATCGTTTCCAGCAGACGCTGTTTATCCTCAATTTTGAATGAAAAATGGGCTGCCACAGTGTCGGACAACTTTGAAGGATTCGAGATAGACGCAACACTGCTAACAAGATCTTTGGAGATGTCTTTGTTCAATTTGGCATATTCTTCAAAACCTTTAATAACAGCTCTGACCAGAGCAACACCCTCGGGGGGCGAAACTTCAGTTTGAACCATCGGTTCTATGGCCACCTGAAAAAAATCTTCATTCTTAACAAAACGGGCAATAGTAGCTCTGGTTTTTCCCTCAATCAGAGCTTTTACCGTACCATCCGGGAGCCTAAGAAGTTGAAGTACGTTTGCAATGGTACCTACTTGATTGATGTCTTTTTCAGTAGGGTTGTCAATTCCCGCCTTTTTCTGAGTGGCAAGAAAAACTCTCTTGTCATTATTCATTGCATCAGTAAGGGCATTCACCGATTTTGAACGCCCCACAAAAAGCGGTGCAACCATGTGGGGAAATACCACAATATCCCTCAGTGGCAGCATCGGAAGCAGCCACTTAGATGAATCAAAATCATCATCCTTAAACAATTTAGGTAAGTTAATCATAGTTATATTAATGTATGTAACGGTTATGGGTTACGGACGTTTCTGCACTATCTATCACCTGTCTTGTGCTTGTTTTTTTGGCTGCTCAAATAACAGGATCGGATCTTCTTTATTGAGTACAGTATCTTCTCCGATGACACATTCCTTAACATTTTCCATGGAAGGAATCTCATACATAATGTCCATCATGCAGCTTTCCATAATGGCGCGAAGCCCTCTGGCGCCGGATTTTCGTTTCGTGGCTTCACTGGCAATGGCTGAAAGGGCGCTGTCTGTTAACCTCAAGTTAACCCCTTCTATCTCCATAAGTCTTTTATACTGCCTGATTAAAGCATTTTTCGGCTCTTTTAGTATTCTGATCAAAGCAGACTCATTCAATTCATCAAGAGTAGCAATAACAGGCAGACGGCCTAAAAACTCAGGAATCAAGCCGAATTTGATCAGGTCTTGGGGCTGAACCATTTGCAGAATTTCACCTATATTTTTCTCGTCCTGCTTGACGATTTTAGCCCCAAAACCCATGACTTTGGAGCCGAGACGCCGCTGGATGATCTGTTCGAGTCCGTTAAATGTTCCGCCGCAAATAAAAAGTATGTTAGAGGTATCGACTTTGACAAAATCCTGTTGCGGATGCTTTCGTCCCCCTTTGGGGGGCACGCTGGCAGTGGTTCCTTCTATAATCTTTAATAATGC
>JAZFVY010000216.1:0-6348 GCA_036447975.1 Desulfobacterales bacterium | reverse complement strand
GGCTGCGTCGTTGATGTCAAAGCTGCGGATCTTCGCGTTCGGGAGCTTCGTGAACCTGGTGATGGGGGTCTCCCTGATCCTGTTCTTCACCCTGTGGAGGGGTGGGATGCCTCCGGCGCTGGGGGTGTTTCTGAACTGGTTGTACTTCATTTCGACGAATCTGGCGTTGGTGAACATGTTGCCTGTGGTATGTGCGCTGTTTCGTGCCCGGATTCAGCGATTTACTCTACCATAACAGACAAGGTCTTACCGGAAGGCGCAGCCCGCTATTTCAAGGTATTCAAAAAATCTCCCAAAGGCATTCCCTGGGAGCAATTCGCCATGAACATCAACGTAATTGATTCTGCTTGCAAGGGCTGCGGGATATGTCCCCAGGTCTGCCCTGTGGATGCTTTTTCAATGGCCGACAAGGCAAGTGTCAGGGAAACAGATTTTCTACCCGAAAAATACCAGGATCTTGACAACACCTACCATGCGGCCCGGTATGTGGACCGCATGGCTCTTAACCACCAGGTACTTTTTGTCTTTTCCAAGCTCTATCCTGGCAAGCACACCCTTTGTCCCGGCTGTGGTGAAGGGACAATTAACCTTCTGACCTTCTTTGCTTTAGAAAGCCTGCGCAACAGCCCCAAAGGGATCGAGACTTTTTACCAGGGGATCAAGGTTCTCACTGATATAAACAGGCAAGCAATCGATCATATGATTGACCGCGGATTCAATATTTATACCATCAATTCCACAGGCTGCAACCAGGTCTCGGAGTTGGTCAATCCCTATAACACACGGATTTACCAGTCTGGCCACTACGGCTTTGGAACTGCTTCGGCCGCGGCCCTGGGGGCCAAATTCAGCCTGGATCAGGCATATGAGAACAATTTTAACGATGTTTTGACCAAGATCATTGTCTTTGCAGGAGACGGCGCTATCTACGACATAGGCAATGGCCCCTTCAATTATGCCCTGGGCGAGAACTTCGACATCACGTGGGTCATTTATAATAACGAGGGATACATGAACACCGGTGCCCAGAAGTCCGGTGCCACCCGCTTCGGGTGCGACCGGTCCACATCGCCCATAGGTAACAAATATGCGGGCAAGACAACCCTGCATCGGCGTATTGTCAGTCAGGCCACGGCGATTTCACACGTCTATTCGGCAAAACTCACCGTGGACAACCCGTTTTATGCCATCAGGATATTAAAGGAGGCCATTGCATATTGCGGCCCGTCGGTGGTGGAGTTTTTCTCTTACTGTTCACAGGGACACCAGAGCCATGATTGGGCAGGTCCCTTAATCTCAAGAATGATGAATGAGTCGAGAAAATGGCAGATTCAGGTGAGAAGGCCGTTCCAAAAATTAGATATCTCGGCCAACCCGGACCCCGACGAAATATATCCGGTCAAGGGGAAATCCTTCAAAAAAGGAATTAAAAGAGAGCCGGCCACTTTCTATGATGTGGTGAGTATGCTGGGCCAGTACAACAGGCATATCACAGCCCAGGAAGGGGATGTGATTCCCGAGCTTGTCTATGTGAACGAGACGGTATCCCTTTTTAGATGGTTCAGAAACCAGTATCTTTCCGGCTATCGGGATACCATGCCCACTGAAGAGGAGGTGGAGCGAATTGTATCTGAGCGCTACAGTCTATAGCTATTTTTGCAGGGATGGAGTTGGTTGGACCCATCTGTTTTTGTTACCATCGTAAAACCATCTGTCCGGAAATCCGCGACGTTTCTGAAAGGATGGATTTTCTGCCCAATTGATAAGATCCAGATATGCCTGGTGAATTTTCCTGAATGTATCTGTATCACCTCCAAGGTCGGGATGGTGTTTCTTTGCCTGTAGCCTATAGGCACTCTTGATGGTTTTTTCTAATCCGGGCGAGTTCAGTTCTTCTTTGCCCAGCCTGAGATGTGTCAATGATGCTTCTTTAATGACGGGAATTTTTATTTCAAATGGATTTACTGGACCGCTTGAGGAATTATTGCGTTTAGCCTTTTCTAATATGTGTCGGGAGGCCAGGTAATTTCGATTTGTTCGTTTTTTTTCAACCCACCATTCATTTCCAAGAATAACAGACAAACTGCTGTAGTCCTCGGCAGGTTTTTTGCCGGAAGAACGTGGAAAGAAAAAGCTGAAGATTTGTTTGGAATCGTAAGGAAGAACATCCATAATAATCATAATGTCAGTAAAATAAAAGGTTGCATAGCGGGTGTTTAATGCCTTTAGCAAACCGGTTCTGACATCAAGGGTATAACGCAGTTTCTGCCGACAATCGATGGAACAATACTTGCGCCGACCAAGATTCTCAGTTGTACCGCAGGACAGGCAGCGGTTTTTTGTCTTGTTATCCGGTCTGGTTATGTTTTCTTGGGCGGAATTTTTCATATTTCTGGATCAAAATAAGGGTTAAAATTCATGGTTTTGTAAAAAGTAAAAAAAAGACTTTTTACGAGTTAAATATTTGATGAAGTCTTTTTTTCGTACTAATCTGGAGAAATTCGGTTTTATGGCCTCACTGCATGTACTGCCCCACATTCCCGGGAGTCTATTTGTTCTTTTACCCAATCGGTTTCTCTTTTAGTCGATACGATATGAACCATCTTTTGCCAGCCATCTGAATAGCGTAAATAGGTTTTTGATGTCCAATACCACTCTGCCTTCCTTAGTGGGAAGAAAGGTTCATTTTTATAGATACCAGCCAACTCACTTTCAGTAGGCAGGCGCCAATCTTGATGTCCGCCGGTTTTTAGATCCTTGACATATTTGACAGCTGATTCATAGTTAAGACAGCCTTGTATCTCAAGCAGGGAATCTACAATACACCACATCAGGCCGGTTTTTTTATCGGTAACCGTGCCGTCTTGATTGTCGGCAAATCGCCCGTCTGTATTTTTGAGTAAAGCCACAATTTTTTCTGTTTCATTCTGCATCCTTGCCAGTCTTGCCTGTTCTTTTAGCTTTGCTAATTCATATATGATCTTATCTTTTAAGGTAGAATCAGGATGGGACTTCATATAGTCTAAATATATCAACCTGGCAGCCTTATAATCGGTGCCCTTTTGTTCCGCATTTTTAATCAACTTGGCAAGCGTTCTCTTATCACGTAATTTGTTATGGAAAGAATCTCGTAAACTGCTTATTTCATCAGTTCGTTTATATTTAGGATAAATGTTAATATAAGTACTGCAAAGTTGGAAACATTTTTCCCAGTTTTCTTGATTTTCACATATGTTTATTTCTTTGCTAAAAAACATATAATATTCTTCGGCCATATCTAAGACTAATTGTTCTACTTCGTCTAAATGTTGGCCTTTTGGATGCTTTTCCAAGTATTGCGCATATGAATAAATTCTTTCAATATTGTTATCTTGGGAAAGTTTAAGTAATTCGTCATAGTCTCTCTTGTCGATGACAAGTGATATCTCAGCGCTTTTCTGCCTGATTAAACTCGAATAATTGCCGGTGGGATATTTCTTAAGATACTCGGTGTACACTGCTGCTGCTTTTTCATAATCGTTATTAATGCGCAATTTATCGGCGTCGTCCATGGTTGTCTGATAAATAAGATTTTGAATTTCTTTTATTTTTTCTTCTGCTTTGGCAGTAAATTTGTTTTGAGAATGGGATTTTACGAAATTTTGTAATATTTTTAACTTTTCTCCAAGTTCCTGTTGATTTCCCACATTCAACAGGGCTCTCTTATATTCGTCTTTAATCGGTTTGGAATCTCTCGTGCGCAAAAATATGATTGCGCCAAGGGAAATAATTATGAGCGTAACCAGAACAGGAACAGCTATGGGCAGAAAGCGTTTTTTCTTTAGTTTTTTTGCCGCATCAATAGGTTCTTTTTCATCAGGTTGAATTTTTTCGGTTCCGGAAGAAATTTCTTGTGTTTCCTGAGTCGTTGTGAGCTCTCCTTTTTCTCTGATTGCAAGCCCTTTCTTTAATATGTCTATAAGGGGCAGGTTAATTTCATTTTTCTTTTTATTACTTGCTTTCTCAAGATTTATTACGGTTTCATCCCAGCTTATTATTCGGAACACGGCTTCTTTATTTTTCAATTGACCGGTTTCAGCGGAAATCAGAGTGCCATTTAGTAAATGCAGGTATCCGACATCATTATCTGTTTGTATTTTTAAAGTACATGTTGTTTTTTCCATCTCGGCCATTTGAAGGAAAGAGGCCAGGCTTATACCTTGAACTTGACTGTTCATTGAGGAATCGAGTTCTTTAAATATCCTTTCGTTTAGGACTTTTATTTTTGCCAGTTTTTCAATTCTGTTATATTCCTGCTTTGACATCTTATGGCTGCAAAAACCAAGATGTACGGTAATATTTTTTTCTTTTCTTTTCCATGGCAATAATGCTCCATAATACAAACCCTGTTTTACTTTTCTAATAAATAAAGTCTGTTCTTCGCGAAGGCCGTTCAGGTATTTGACAGAGGGATTATTTCGCAACATCATGGGTACGGATTGTCCAGCAGGTTTAATGGGTGGACCAAAAAAATCTTCAAGTTGCTTTTCCAAGGAGTTGATGTCTCTGCCCTTTGAAACAGCCTGATAGAAACTTCGGGTTCCAGCATAGGGGGGTTTGTCCATATTAGGCAAAGATTCTATTTTTTTAATAAGCTTTAAAAACCCTTTTGTAATATTAATACCTATTTTTAGATCCTTGATTTCTTTACTTTCGCTACTATAAATATCTGCCATTGATATTTTCCCCACAACTTTTGTTTTTTATTTTTATGAAGGGTGTATTGACAAAGTTTGAATATAAAAAAAGACGTCGCGGATTGTCAATAGTAAATAAAAATGTCCGGTTTTGGTCAGGGAGGCTCACTTGAAGGTGTATGCTGTATGGTCTTAGCCCGCATTTCTCATGAAGAATTTATCTGGCTTTTATTTTTGTTATTAATATAAAGATATTAATCACTTAAATTGGCTTAGACGGATAATTTGATTAAACACTCTGATATTTATCTTTTTTTTAGATAAATTCTTCACCAAAGGCGAGCCAGAGCGGCACAGGAACTGCGTTATTCAGCCCTCGAAGTAGAGTATACTACGTCTTCGGGCTGAAATGCCTTGTTCCTGCACCGCTCTTACTCGTGAGAAATGCGGGGTAGAAGATACCGGTTTTATAATTATTTCCGCGGTTTAATATATCCCCACTCCACCAGTCGTTGATAAGCATGTTGTGCCTGCTTACCCTGGTTGACGATTTGAAGGTATTGATAATACTCATCGGCGGATTTTTTGATATGCTGCATTCCTTCTAGGGAATATCCCTTATAAAACAAGGTGTTGGGATTGCCAGGCAATAATTTTTCATAACTGATGAAATCTTGATATGCAGAATCGAAGTTCTCCTCACGGATTTTGGCAAATCCGGAAAGATGGTAGGCTTGGGCCTCTTTAGGGTAAACTTTTATAGCTTTTTCTGCAAATCGTTTTGCTTTGGCATATTTATTCTGAGCCAGCTGGCACTTAGACATCATTACAAGCCCGGCATAATCGGAAGGTGCCATCTCCAAGGCCTTTGTAAAATGTGTCTCGGCCTCGCCATATTTGCCTTTTGCCATGGTGCTTTCGCCTTTTTGCATAGCCTCAATAGCACCTTTGATCGCTCGCAGCTTGGCCGTATGATCCATATACCGTTCCCGGAGCAGGGGTTTGTGTTCAGAAGAGCGGTATTTTTTACGCACAGCGCCGACAGCAGTACGGTAGCGCTCATTACTCATGGGATGCGTCGCGAACATTAGTTCAACGGCATTGGGCTTATGTTTGGACATGCTTCTTAGCAAGTCCATCAGACCCACAAACCCCTTGGCATTATAACCGGTTTTAACCATATACTTCAGTCCCAGGGCATCGGCCTGACGTTCGTTATCTCTGCTGTATGAGGCAAGGAGGGCGCCGGCGCCGGCCATCCCCAATTGTGACGCCAGGTTGCCAATGCCGGAGCTTTTGGTTCCCGCATATACGGAAACTCCGTCGATAAGGGCGCTGGTCAATACACTTTTTGACATCTGTTCAGCAGTATGACGAGCGTTAACATGGCCGAGTTCATGGCCCAGCAGGGCCGCAAGTTCGGCTTCGTTTTCAAGGGCAAGCAGTATCCCCCGGGTTGCGGCAATACTGCCCCCTGGAAAGGCGTAAGCATTCACATATGTTGCGTTCACGCCAAGAAACGAATACGGCATATGGGGACGATGGGTCAGTGCGGCCATCTTTTTACCGGTTTGATCGATATAATTATTCAGGGAGTTATCCTGGAGAGTACCGTAGTCCGAGGAGAATTGATGAGGTGAATGTTTTTTGTCTATCTGAATTTCCTGGGATT
>JAZFVY010000215.1:0-3326 GCA_036447975.1 Desulfobacterales bacterium | reverse complement strand
AAAACTCCTCAGATACATGCGCCTGTTTATAAATATTCCAAAGTATAGCCCGCATTTATCATGAAGAATTTTTCTGGCTTCATCCCTGATGTTTGCAAATGAATTCCACTTTAAGCGGGATAAGAAGTCCGGGTTAATTGGGCCTGCAAGCTGCAATACACTTGATTTCCACACACGCTCCTTTGGGCAGGGCACTAACCTCCACCACGGCTCTGGCCGGCCGATGTTCGGAGAAATGTTCGGCGTAGATTTTATTGAACTCGGCAAAATCTTCTATATTCGTGACAAAGACATCGACAGCCGTCACCTGATTAAGGTCGCTTCCTGCAGCCAGCACTATTTGCCGGAGGTTTTCCAAAGCCTGGCGTGCCTGTGGCGCAAAATCAGTGCTTACCAGTTCACCGGTTTCAGGCTGTATTCCGAGTTGACCACTTACAAAGAGCCAGGGTGCTGCCGCTATACCCTGGGAATACGGTCCAATAGCAGCCGGTGCTCGATCTGTCTGAACAACTTTACACTTCATTGATGTACTCCTTTCTAAATTTTGTATTCTGAAAATCGGTTTTTCTTCACCAGACAAAATTTGAATTTTTATAAAAGAGTCTTATCTGCAAGGCCTTGTCAGGATTTCTCATTACCAATCATAAAGAATTTCCCAGTGTTCATTAAAAGAAGGATCTTGCTGGGTGTAATAATACGACAGGGTCTTGCCTTTGCCCTCTTCATTACTGGTCTCTTCCCCCCAGTATCGCAGGTAGACTGCCGGAATCATGCGGGGAGCGTCATCAGGACCGCCGGCGACAGGTGGTTCTTCCAGCCACACTTCTTTTTCTTCGATCACTTTCCATATTCTATTGGAATGTCTGCTTCTGACTCTTTCCCCCACATGGGGAAGTGCCAGTTTTTCCCGCAGTTCTTTGAATTTGTATATGGAAAGTTTCCCATGATCGAGAACTTTTTCACCAAAAATCATAATGCCGATGGCGCCAATGGGCGCTGTTAAGATAATCGATAAAACTGCTACAGCCAGAATAACTTCGCCGGAGACAACGCCGGCAGCAAGGGGAACCGCTCCGATGGCAGCCTGTACAGTTGCTTTGGGAATATACGACACAACACAAAAGAGTTTTTCTTTCCAATCAAAGGGAGTACCCCATAGCGATAAATACGTTCCGACACTTCTAAAAACAAGTCCTATAAAGATAACCAAGGTGCCGGCCAAACCTGCTTTCCAGGCCACATGAATGTTTACCTGTGCCCCTACCAGAACAAAGAGCAAAAGTTCTGCAAATATCCAAAGTTTCTTTAGTTTCTGGGAGATAATATGTGCAACGGGCTCTGATTTTTCCAAAATGATGAAACCGATGGCCATGACCCCCAGAAGGCTTGCCACGGGCACATGGTTTTCGCAAACCGTTTCCAGCCATGTTAGAACTATGGAAATACCCACAACAAGCATTGTGCGTTTGGGAGGACGCCAGTCATATTTCGTAAAAAGTTTGTATAAAAAATATCCTGGAACAAGTCCAACGATAATGCCAAGAACGATAGAGACTGGAATTTCACCAAGCTTTAATAAAATGTTGGTCTGATCTCCGCCGTACATACCTAGAAATACGGTAAATAGAACGATGACAAAAACATCATCCAATGAAGAAGCTCCTAATATCAGGGTGGGAATTCCCTTCTGGGATCCCCTTCCTTTATCCATAAAGTCGATCATCAGGGGCACAACAACAGCCGGTGATACCGCAGCCAGTATGGAACCTAGAATGGCAGCTTCCAGGTAGGTCATATGCAGCAGTTTAGGAGCCACAAGCATAACCCCGACGATCTCAAAAACAGCCGGAACCGAGCTCATAATAATGGTAGCACGTCCGACCCGTCTCAAAGCATCACGTCGCAGTTCAAATCCGGCCCGAAGCAGAATCACGATCAGCGCTATTTTTCTGAAATCGCCTGAAACTTGCATCATTTCCGGTGACATTATATTCAACATGTAAGGGCCTGCGAAAACCCCAACAGTGAGCATTCCTATTAGACCGGGCAATTTTATACGGCTGAAAAGATAATCAGCACTTAATCCAAAAACGATGATGAACGCCAAGCTGAGAGCCATTATTACCTCATTTTTTTAGATAAACCCGAAACCTGCATAAAACTGGTTTCGATACTTAATGCCTTTGTGTCTTAGTAGCTGAGTAGTTACTCTGTCAAACAGTTTTTCAGTATGCTCTTATCCAACATTCTTCGCCTCAAACGGATGAGCCATTAGACCAGATTTCTCACGAGCCAGAGCGGTGCAGGAACCAGGCATTTCAGCCCGAAGATGTAGTGTTCTACTTCGAGGGCTGAATAACACAGTTCCTGTGCCACTCTGGATCTCCTTTGGTGAAGAACATCAAATGCCTTTTTTTTATTTTGCACTATTACAGTCTGCAATTCCAAACTTGAGATAAATTAATGTAAAATTTATTAATATCGTATTATTTTCCCATTCTGTTTGATGTTCTTCATGAGAAATTCGGGTTAGTTCTTATTACGTGCATTTTTGACTTTATTTTTTAATCATAGTATAGATAGGCAAAAGCAATTTTATATTTGGTTAATTTTAGGTAAATAACGTCATGAAACGATTTTTTATAATACTGATTTTACTTTTTGCTGTTTTTTTGTTTGCATGTGCAGGGGGAAACTCTGCAAAAAAAATGCCTGAGCACATAACTGCTGGCATGAGAGAGATAACCAAAGGGAACTCCATATATAATATGGGTTGTTACAGAGGATCTCTGGATTACTTTTTCAGGGCCCACGAACTTTTTACTGCATCTGATCAATTGAGCGGTGTTGCCATGAGTCTCAACAATATCGGAAACGTTTACAGAATCATAGGCGACACGGAGAGTGCCATACTCTTTTTTGATGAAGCTTTTGTCGTATACACCGATATTGATGACAACAAAGGTGCGGTGCAGGTTCTCTCAAACAAGGCTGCCGCGATGATTGATGGCGGAATGTTAGAAGAAGCAACGAATGTGCTCGACTCGGCTGAAAATATCGCAAAAAAAAATAGTATATTGTTTGGTCCACTTCTAAACAACAGGGGCATCCTCTTTCTCAGAAAAAAGAAATACAGGAGTGCTGAGGAGATATTGCAAAAGGTTCTCGCCAAAACAGACCCGAAAAACTTTTCGGAATTTGCAACAGTGAACTTTGCGCTCGGAAACCTTATGCTTGAAACACAACGCTATGAAAAAGCCGTCGCCTTCTTCAGCTCGGCTCTAACAGCAGACCGTCAATCAGGTTTCTACAAAGGTATTGCTGAC
>JAZFVY010000214.1:0-6681 GCA_036447975.1 Desulfobacterales bacterium | reverse complement strand
CCGGCCGCAAAACCGGCGGTGCCGTAAATCATACTTTCCTTTAAAGAAAGATTAGCAGGAAGTTTTACTACCCAGTTAGCCGGTACTCGGATGTATTCCCCAAAACCACCTGATTTATTCATTCCATGATCATAACTGGTTACAATGACCTCTTCTCCAATCTTAAAATCATCGCTGAGGCTTTCTTCCACAACACCGGAAGAATCAATTCCGGGTGTGTGGGGATACTTTTTTGTAACCCCTTTGTTACCGCTGGCCGACAGCGCGTCCTTATAGTTTAAAGAAGAATACATAACCTTGATCAGCACTTCACCGGCGGGCAATTCATCCAATGATTTCTCGGTAATTTTGCGAACAAATTGACCCTCCAGGATTTCCTCCACAACCATAGCTCTGAATGTTTTATCCTGCATGCGATCATCTCCTATTAACAGTAAAGGTTCTTCTCCAATTTAGTTGGAGAAGAGGGTCCAAGGATTCCAGGGGTCAAGGATTCAAGTGTTTGTTCTCTAAAGATTGTATCAGCGCTTTTAACATTGAATCTTTCAACTCAATCCATAAAATGTGTAGATATATTTTGGCAACTTCGCAAATTTTTGCCCTCGATTTATACACCTGAAAGGCAGAGTCATAACATCTAACATATATAATAATCTATCTATGTAACTGCTTTTCCTAAAATCTCTGTTAGTTCTTCGTCTGTTAACTTAACGGGATTCCCTTTCATACTACTTGCTTTTTTTGATCTGGCAACCAGTTCAATAAAGTGATCTTCAGTTATCCCAAAATTAGAGAGCAAAGGCACATCCAATGTTTCACAAAGATCAAGTATCCAGTCAGTTCCATCTTCTGCTATAGCATCTGACTTCCCGGTCAAAACTTTTGCAACTTCATCATAACGTAATAAAAATTGCTGAGAAGAATGCCGTTGCAAAACCCTGACATTTATTTCCATAACAAAAGGCAGCAAACTTGCACAAATTACTCCATGGGGAGCAGGAAACATGGCTCCCATCGGGCCTGCAAACCCGTGAACAGCACCAAGTTTTGAGTTTGCAAGAGCTAATCCTCCATAAAGACTGACAACAGCCATATTTTCACGGGCTGCTGTATTGCTTCCATCCTCAAAAGCCTGGCGCAATGAACGAGCAGCACGTTTTAGACCATCGAGACATATGGCATCTGTAAGTGGATTTGATTTCACAGAAACAAAAGATTCTATAATTTGGGTTAGGGCATCCAGTCCGGTACTGGCAGTTATTGATGGAGGCATTGAATATGTTAGTTCCGGATCGACTACAGCCAGATCTGGCAGCATCATAGGACTACGCAGGCTTACCTTAACCTTATGTTCCGTTGAAGTCAGTACTGAATTTCTGGTGACTTCAGCACCTGTCCCGGCAGTTGTCGGTATGGCGATACAGGGAGCCGGAGCGTAAGCTAAAATTTTCCCTTGCCCAACAACCTCCAGATAGTCCATAATATCGCCGCTATTGGTAAGCATAACGGCTATGGCCTTGGCTGTATCAATGGCACTCCCACCACCCATACCAATCACAACTTCACAGGCATTTTGACGAGCAGTTTGTACTCCTTCAATGACCAGTTTTATTGTCGGCTCACCGGAAACTCTGAAAATAAAAGTTTTCATGCCAGTTTTATTTAACGATTCCAATAACGGAATGGCACGTTCAACATTCCGGCCTGTGACGAGCAAGGCATAGTTTCCCATCTCTGAAGCTAATGGAGCAACTTCTTTTACAGTTCCCCGTCCAAAAATAATACGTGAAGCTGTTGCAAATTCAAACCTCATAACTAATCCCATCCCTTCTCGCCCGGGAACACATTTGTGAATTTAATGCTAGTGCGTGGTTTTGCCATCATGTCCGCTACAGTGTCTCTCCATTTCTTATAATGCTCGGTTTCTTTATGCTTTGCTGGATCCTCAGGCGTTCTGTAGACCTCAACAAGGATGAAACGGGTGGAATCACCCTGTTGCTGCACAACATCAAATCGTGCAACCCCTGATTCCTTAATACTGTTAGATGCATTTTCCAAAGTGGCCTGTTTGAAAGCTTCTATTTGATCTTCTTTAACATGGACAAAAACATGAACTATAAACATAATATCCTCCATATAATTAATAACCGCTTACCATTTTTTAAAAAGGATGATGGTCATATTTCCTTAAACCAAAGAAATTTGTCAGTATGATCAGGTTTTGGTTACGTACCTGAACGTTCACCCAGTCTTATTACAAATCAATAACAGATTTCTTAACGTAACCGCAACATTACCAAATATTAGCACTGGATGTCAAATTTTGAACTACAAGATATATCAAAAAGGCGAGAAATGATAGAGGGATTTGCCACGAATATTATTATCTCAATGCGGTGTAAAATATGAGGACTTCGTTTCTAAACCACGCAAATATTGGCCTTTATTTTTTCCACCATTAAGGCAGACATCTTGCATCGCATACGGTCAAGGTCATCTGCCGCTTTGGCGCGTAGCGGAAAAGCGGTCAGGTGCAGCGCCTTGTTCAAGGCATTGTTATTTCGTAGCTTCTGCATAAATGGATTCAAAATCTCTTTCTTTGAGATCAATATCGGGATCAAATTTTCTTTGATGTACATTTTTAAATCCCTTTGAAGTGAGAATGTGAATTAGATTTTCCTCGTCAAACATATATTTATGACGACCATCCATATAAGCAGTATAATTTACATAATCAATTTTGGTTGTGTTATTGTTGGCAGGCTTATGTCCGAAAAACTGATTTTTATCTAAATCAGAATTAAGATAAGCTTCAATATATATTCTGTCATTGGGTACACAAATCGAAAAAATTCCGCCTGGAACCAGTACTCTTAAGCATTCATCTAAAAACTTTTGCCCTTCTTTAAATGAAAGATGCTCAAAAAAATGCGATGAATATATTATTGAGATACTTTCATTTGGAAAATTTGGAAAAGGAATACCTTTTCTCAAATCCCAGTAAATATCACAATTTCTTTTCATATCTATTGTAAGCCATCCATTTTCTCCTTTTTTGTTTCCAGCACCAATCTCTAAAAATATTTCTTCTTTTTCTTTTAAAAAGTGACTGATGTTACGTTTTAACATTTCATGCTTCATAAAATGAATTACTTGTTTAACAATCTTTTTGATTGTCGCTTTCATTAATAATCCCGTTTTGTTTTATGCCTTCTAACAATTAATATACAGAATTAATTCTGTATATCCCAATATATCATTGCTTTTGCGAAATTTCTCTTTAATCGGCAATTTAAAATTTCTGATTGCAGATTCCTTGCCTTCATCATCACTTTCCGAAAATTGATGATTTCGTTTCGAAATCGAAACTTCTATTATTAAAATTCATACTGGAAAAACCCCGAAAGAGCAAGTCAGGTTTTGGAATGTATATCAATTGAGATTGTGACGGGAAGGCAAGGATCATTACCGGTCGATATTCAGGCTGGTTGGCTTGTAAAAAGGCTATGATTATATATTTTTCAGTTTGACTTGACAATCCTAATCGTAATAAAATACCTGTTAATTTTCATTTATATTGAACGAGGACAATTATGGAAACATTTGAAAGCCGACTCGAAAAAACCCATGCTTTAAGCACTGCCATACGGTCAAATCGCGACAATCTGGTCGATGTCGCGGTGCGGGACACAGGTTTTACCCGCCGCGAATGCAATGTGGAAATAGATGGAATTCTTAACGACCTGCAGGGGTTCGAAACCATGATCCAGACTTTTGCTTTACGACAGCCGTTTTGTGAGTCCGGTCAAGCGGTTGCTCTGGTATTGCCATACAACGGCAGTGCCTGGTTGAATACTGCAATTATTTCGATATACATGGTGGGGAATCCTGTGCGGGTAAAATTTGCTTCACGAGGGTCTGGTATCGCCCGCCTTTTGGAATCTCTTTATCGGCCCATCTTCGGCGATACCATCCGTTTCGATTATTCCGACGGCAGAAAATTCCTCCAAAAAGCTATGACAGACCCAGCAACACCAGCCATCTGTTTGTTTGGTTCCGACGACTATGCGGGTCAGTATCTGGACGCAATTAAAGCGCAGGGCAAGAAATTCATCTTTGAAGGGCCGGGAAAAGACCCTTTCATTGTTCTGCCTGGCGCTGACCTGGAAGATTCTGCCCGGGAGCTTGCCTACTGTAAATACATTTATGCCGGACAGACCTGCACTGCCCCTGAGCGTGTGTATGTACACCAGTCCATTCATGATGATTTCTTAGAACTGTTTCTCGACTTCAGCCGGGCCGTGAAAGTTGGTGATCCTTCTGACCCAGCAACAGAGATGGGGCCAGTAGCCAGTAATAAAGCCGTGAATGCCATTAAGTCACAATTAAATGATGCTATCCAACGGGGCGCACAGATTGCCCTTGGAGGGCGAATCGAAGGAAACCTGGTTTATCCTACGGTTGTAATCAACGCCAGCCACGATATGCTGGGCATGCAGGAAGAGTCCTTTGGGCCTGTGTCGTTTATTAGTGCTTTCAATGATACTGAAGAAGTGCTTCACTTGGCTCGGGATAGCCGTTATGGTTTGAGAGTTTCAGTTTACGGAGATGAAACCGCCGCAAACTTCGCAGAAAAGCTGACAGGTGAACCCTATTGTCACCGGGTAACTGAAATAACTTATGGACGTTTCGGCACGGCGGGCGTGAATCAACCCCAGTCAGAAATTTGGATAGACGCCTTTGTGTCGAAACCTGTGGGAGGTTATGGCCTTTCGGGCTGGATTTGGGAAACGGTTGAAAATGAATTCATCATCAAACAAGGCCCCAAGCTGTTGAGCTTGGAAACATCTTACCTCAAAGAATAAGGAATCCACCTCCAAGGTCATGGCTGTTGATGCCTTTTACTTCAGCATTTTCGGAAAATCATTAAGAAACCTATAAAGTGTTGCCCTGCCAACACCCAGAAACCTGGCTGCCTTAGCCTTATTCCCTCCACTCCGAGTCAGGGCTTCATGGACACTTACCGAGTCCAGCTTCCGAGAAGGACCACGGACTGATTGCTTAGTTTCATGTACCTTAAATTCTAAGGGAAGGTGATCGGGTTTAATGACCTGATTCTTAGACTTTATAAGTGCATACTGAATGGCACTTTGAAGCTCACGAACGTTACCGGGCCAGGAATAGTCAACCATAATGGAGAGGGCATCCTTAGATATACCGTCTGTGTTTTGTCCTTCGATTGCGGCCTTTTCAAGAAAGTATTCAACCAGAAGGGGAATATCGTTCTTTCGATCTTTTAATGGCGGCAGGTAAATGGGGATTACACTGAGGCGGTAGTAAAGATCATCGCGGAAATTACCCTTTTCCATTTCTTGCTTCAAGTTCCGATTGGCTGCACTAATTATACGCGCATCCGTTGAAATAGTTTTCTCGCCACCCACCCTTTCAAATGTACCTTCCTGAAGAACCCGCAACAGTTTTGCCTGCATAGGCTTTGACAGATCTGCTACTTCATCCAGAAAAAGAGTTCCGCCATGAGCCAATTCAAATCTACCTTTCCTATCTCTCAACGCTCCGGTAAAGGCACCCTTCACGTGCCCGAAGAGCTCGCTTTCCAGCAACCCCTCTGGCAGTGCGCCACAATTGACCGGCAAAAAGGGTTTATTTACACGAGGGCCTTCGTTGTGGATTGCCCTGGCTATCAGCTCCTTTCCTGTACCACTTTCACCCTGAATAAGTACCGGGATATTGACTTCGGCAACTTCCCTTATCGTTTCGAATATCTCTCGAATCTTGACATCGCGCCCAATAATCCCTGCAAAGCTATGCTCCTCCTGCTTTCGTTTGGTAATATCTTGTACGGTACCAATTGAACGCAATGGTTTTCCGTCCGCATCGTAAATCGTCTGACATTTTTCATGTACATATTTAATTGTACCGTTTCTGAGTAACAGCTTGTGAGCAATATCATAACCAGTCTTATTTTTTACTGAGTCCTTAAAAGTCTTATCGACAAGTTTTCTATCATCTGGATGCACTGCATCCAAGAATGCTTCATAGGTTGCTCCAAATTCTTGAGGGTCTGAATTGAAAATACGATAAATTTCGTCCGACCAATATAATGTATTGGTAACCAGATCTAATTCCCAATGTCCTAATTGTGCTAATTGCTCTACTTCTTTTAACCTCAACTCACTCTTCCGTATCGCCTCCCCAGCTCCCTTCAGTTCGGCAATTTCATTTTCTAACTCCTTGATTCTTTGTTCCAGTTCTTCATATGGTGGTTTTCTTTCCATTGGAACATCCTCCGGTTGCTTAACAAAAAAAGGCCCATACATTCTGGTACTAATTAATTGCCATGTATGAGCCTTTCATTACACAAGGCCTTACCGCTAACTTGTATGTAAATAATAAAAGGTGAGTTGATTAGCACAGAATCAAGAGAATTTATAAAAAATTGAGTTCGTTGGGAATTGATATTATGTACTTAAATTATATTATCATATGGAAAAACAGAATTGCAAATATTTTAGCGATGACAGCTCAAAATTTTGCCCCACACCTTCAATTATCGAATATTCCATGTATTTTGCCAATAGTGCTCTCCCTGAAGCAAGTATATTGAAAATATGCTGTTGAAATAGGACTTGTCACAACACGACATTTCTTGCCAATATCGCC
>JAZFVY010000213.1:0-4754 GCA_036447975.1 Desulfobacterales bacterium | reverse complement strand
GAAGGCTAAAATAAAAACAACTGAAAGCCGCTTCAACATGTTTTGAACCTCCCTTTCCTAAACCAAATCTCTGTGAGGTTAAAAAATCGGTGAATGATTGAAATTTATCGCCGCTTCTATTCATTCTGCAGAACGATGGCCGTCTGAACGATTTTGTCGACATCTTCCTCCGGAACCCGCCCTCTAACAATCGCTATACAAACCCGGTTCTTGTCGAGCAAGACAATATTGGCAGTATCTTTTGCAAGTCCCCAGGCTGCCCGCAGGGTTCCGTCGTAGTCGAACAGGATGACCGTTTTATATTTTCTCGCTTTTCGGGCCGCAATGGCCCGGATCGCAAAATTGGGTTTCCAGGTCGCGGCACAGTCGGCGATACCGATGCCCTTGTAGGTTGCATCCTTGAGGCGGCCGTCGTCCTTTGCCTTTTTCATAGCATCTGTAAAATGTTCGTTCAAATCGGATTCATCCGGATCGACATAGTTCACCAGGAGCACCTTGCCGGCCCACGACGCCATGGAGAAAACCTTCTTCTTCGAATCCTCAAATGACCAATCGGATGCCGTCATGCCGACCTGAAGATCCTCGGCCTGAACCGCCACACCCATTAAAAGCACGAACGCCGCAAAAAAGAAAGCCGCCTTCTTCATGTAACCCTCCTTATTTTACCAAGTTTCCAAGGATAAGAATTCCCTTTTCGAGAACGGGATAAGGGAAAATTTAAATCTGTCATAAATTCAAATAATTTGCAGGTGTAACATTAGGCAAGAAGTCAAGCATCCCGAATTACATACAGATAACATCTAAATTTTACATAATGGTAATTAAACACAGGTTTTGAAGGACATCGAAAACAGGCTGTATCCATTACATATCTCACGTTGACCAATTTGTGTGATCATGACAAGATATGCCAATATTCGGGAATTGAAAATGCATGAGCCCTCTCAACACCTGCTTTTCGTAGGGTGGCTCATTCTATTTGAGCCACCTTTTTTATGGACATTTCCCTTTCACAAATGGATTCCCATTCCCTTGTATCCTTTCACATCTTCCACACTACCAATGATCAACAGGATCTTGTTTATATTATGTTCGGTTTCTGATTATCCCGATACAAGAAACGTACTCCCATATCTCTCTATTATTGATTTTGGCAAATTGGAGGCTGATGCTTTATCGATAATTATGCTATTCAAATTAGCCCCTTCGAAATTGGCTTGATCCAAATTAGCCCCCATAAGGTTTGCTGCAATTAAATCAGCCCCCTGAAGCTGGGCTTCCCGAAGGTCGGCTTTTCGAAGATTGGCCTCCTGGAGGTTGGCTCTCTGAAGGTTAGCTCTTTGAAGATTAGCTTTCTGGAGCTTGGCCCTCTGTAGAATGGCCCATTTAAGATTTGCCCTCTGAAGGTTTGCCCTCTGAAGCATGGCTCCTTGAAGTTTGGTCCCTTGAAGGTCGGCCCCTTTAAGATTGGCCCCCTGAAGGTCGGCCCAATAAAATATGGCCTCTTGAAGAAAGGCATGTTGAAGGTTGAACTCCCGAAGATTGGCCTTCTGAAAATTGGCTATCTTTCCCTCTTCTTTATTAGAAGCCAACCACAGTTTATGCTCTTCCAAAATCTTATTAACCTCTTCAAGGTGCATTTTGCTCACCAATTATCCATTAATCCTATCTCTAAACTTTCCTGAACATCTGAATGTAACAATCTTTCTTAGCTCCAGCATCATAGGTTCACCAGTGGCTGGATTCCTGCCTTTACGTTCTTTCTTTTCCTTCACGCAGAACTTGCCGAATCCACTGATCATTACATCCTCACTGGATGCAAGTGTCGATTTTATTATTTCCAAGAGGGTTTCGACTGTTTCGGTGGATTTTCTTACGGAAAATCCATTTTTGATCCTGATTTCATTGATGATATCGGCTTTTGTGAGGGTCATGGCGGGTTCTCCTTTGTGCCTACAATATCCAAAGTAAAGTTGCTGATTCAAGGAAAATGGAAACTCTGAGTAAGGATATAGAGACTACATATTCCTAAGCCAGACAGCTTTTGTCAAGACTTAGTTACAATGTATTGTTTTTTTTAATATTCTTGACATTCTTATTAATTGTGATATGGGGAAATATTGTTTTTCAATTCAATCTGATTTTCTTTATCAATGCTCTGGCCTGCTTTGCCCTACTGATATTTGATTTGCTTTTATCTTTAACATTGGGAGAGAATATGTGATGATAATGAGCCCCCATTTCTCAGTAGGAGAGGTGGAATTTGTTTTTTAAAAGGATGCTTTTGAGTCAGTTTTAATGTCTTAAGAGTTTTTTATTTTGCATGTTGTAATTTAGAGATTTCGTCATGAAGAATATTTATTTTATAGCTATTGCATTTTTTCTAGTCTTTTCGACTACAATCATTTTAAATCCATTTCTTAAATAGAGCGGTTATCTTACACAATTCTCTATGTCGAAGACCTTTGCCATCGGAGAAAAACACAATGAGGAAAACCGTCCTGATCGCAACCTGTCTTTCTTTTTTCTGTCTTATGAACCTCGCTTGTAGTGAAACGGACGTCCAGAAACTCACCAAGCTTGCCAAAAGTGGGGATGCCAAGGCCCAATACAACCTGGGCTACATGTATCACATCGGCCAAGGCGTCCCCCAGAATTATGCCGAAGCCATGAAGTGGTTCCGAAAAGCCGCTGACCAGGGATATGCCGAGGCCCAGTTCAACCTGGGCGCAATGTATGACAATGGCCTAGGCGTACCCCAGAACTATGCCGAAGCTGTGAAGTGGTACCGAAAAGCCGCTGACCAGGGAAATGCCGGTGCCCAGAACAACCTGGGCTCCATGTATCGCAACGGTAAAAGCGTACCCCAGAATTATACCGAAGCTGTGAAGTGGTTCCGAAAAGCCGCTGACCAGGGACTTGCCCCAGCCCAGTTCAACATGGGCGGCATCTACTATCATGGCGAAGGCGTACCCCAGAACTATGCCGAAGCTGTGAAGTGGTACCGAAAAGCCGCTGACCAGGGAAATACCGGTGCCCAGTGCATCCTGGGTGCCATGTATGACATAGGCAAAGGCGTCACCCATAATTACGCCGAAGCTATGAAGTGGTACCGAAAAGCCGCTGACCGGGGACATGCCTATGCCCAGTTCAACATGGGTGCCATGTATGGAAACGGCGAAGGCGTACCCCAGAACTTCGTCAAGGCTTATGTTTGGTGGAGCCTTGCTTCAGCCAATGGAAATGAATCGGCCAAAAAGAATCTTGATCTATTGCGCTCCGAAATGACCCAGCAACAGGTCGCCCAGGCCCAGAGTGAAGCTGCCGAGTTGTGGAAGCAAATCGGCAACTCTAACAAATAACGAAAATTGGATGTTTAATTGTCAAAGATCGTGTCCTGCAAAGTAAATTAGGCTTTTTAGAAGCCATCCAAGACCGTCTTATAAAGTACCAAAAGAAGGCCAAGAAATAACTCGGAAGTTTTGATTCCCTCATGAATCTTCACTTTTCGGAGATACATGATATAGGCAAGAAGTCAAGCATTCAAGCCCATCCCTCTATAGATAGCTCTCAAAACTGAAAAAAGGAAAAAATCCACTTTGATTATTCTCGGATTTAACTGAAAAGTCGAAAATTTGACTTGAGTCAAAGACTACCAATTTGGTTGTGCTGCATAGTGGTATATGAAAGTAAGGGCTACTGCTGTTAGGCAAAATAAGAAAGGGATGAAATGAAGCCAATCACTAAATTTAGGGTAATCCTACTAGACGATAATGAGGAAATTCGCAGCATTTTGTCAAAGATTCTCACTGCTCGCAGATATGAAGTATTTGCATTTTCTAACCCCGCCATATGCCCTCTGCAAATTGTGCCAGAATGTCGATGTAATGCGAATCAAGCGTGCACTGACATTATTGTTTCCGATATAGATATGCCAAACATGACGGGACTGGATTTTATTGAAAACCAAAAAAAGAAAAACTGTAAATGCCAACATATTGTTCTTATGTCAGGCAACTGGGCGGAGCAAGACTTATTACGTGCTCACGAACTAGGCTGTAAGACCTTTGCAAAGCCGCTCACTTTTCAGGAATTCTATGAGTGGCTGGATGAAGTTGAAAGAAGCATTGAGCCAACTAGAGAGCTCTGTAACTGGTTTCAAGATCCAACTTCTTTATCGGAGAAGTAAACAATGCTTATAACACATCAGTCTACCTAACTGGTGTTTCGCTACGTTTCATCCCTGCAAGTTATGCAAAATGCTATCCGGAGCGTTAACTATCAATTCACGATAGCTACCTTAAAGGTATAAAAATTGAAGTCCAAAAATGCTTGATTTACAAAAGAAATCAGCTATAAATTCAAATATTTTCCAGGTGCAACATTAGGCAACGAATCATCAACCGCCACCTCATTTTCCTATGTCAATATCTTGTGTTCCCCAGCATTTTTCCTTTTGACATGAAACCTTCCTTATGATATCGTACTAAATGTTGAATCTCTTGCGAAATCTGACCTCGATCTTGAATCAGTTTCCATTGTGAAACACCTCTTGTTAGGCTGACCTCATTCTCGATTCGTTTCTTTCTCAATATTTGGTAGTTTTGCGGTTACCTTATGAAATCTAGATCGGAATTGATCTGAAGCCCAATAAACGAGAAATAATTCTCACTACTCACTAGTTGGAAAGGATTATTTTATGAATCATAGATTATTGAGCATCATTTTTTTTATTATAATTGTTTGCATCATTC
>JAZFVY010000212.1:0-3083 GCA_036447975.1 Desulfobacterales bacterium | reverse complement strand
GAAGGCGAAAATTTTAACCACAGGAATACATTTAGTATTTTGAGGATAAAGCTAAAGCTTCACTGCGTGCAAAATGTTGAGCCTGACACAGAAATTGGGCAAAAGGGGGCGTTTTGCAAAGGTCTCAGGACCATATCGTGTCAAAAAAAAATATACATAATAATAAAAATCTTGCAGTTATTACAACCCACATCAATGCCGATTTTGATGCTTTGGCCTCAATGCTTGCAGCCCAGAAGCTTTATCCCGACGCCCTTGTTGTCTTTCCCGGTTCTCAGGAAAAAAACTTAAGAAATTTTTTTATAAATTCTATGGTCTATCTCTTTAATATGGCCGACATTAAAGATATCGATTTTACAAGTATCAAAAGACTGGTTCTTGTGGATACCAGACAGGCAAACCGTATTGGAAAGTTCTCATCCATACTGGATCGACCAGATATCGACATCCACATATACGATCACCACCCCCCCATGAACAACGATATCAAAGGTCATTACGAGGTTCATCACCTAACAGGCGCCACCGTCACCATCATTACGGAAATTTTAATGGAGAAAGGGATCGGCATTTCTCCTGATGAAGCAACGATCATGTGTCTGGGCATATATGAAGATACAGGTTCTTTTACTTTCCCTTCTACAACCGAAAGAGATTTCACCGCTGCCGCTTTTCTGCTTTCAAAGGGAGCAAACTTAAACGTTGTCTCAAATCTGACCTCCAGAGAGATTAGCCCGGAACAGGTCGGACTTTTGAACGACATGATTCAAGCTGCGACCCGATACAATATCAACGGCGTTGAAATTGTAATTACAACCGTATCCACCGACAATTATGTGTCTGATTTAGCCTTCCTGGTACACAAAATGGTAAAGATGGAAAACCTTGATGCTATTTTTGCCATCGCGCGCATGGGAGACAAGATGTACCTCGTGGCCCGAAGCAGAATACCTGAGGTCGATGTAGGGGCGATTGTTACTCCCCTTGGCGGAGGAGGACATACATTTGCGGCCGCCGCAACCGTCAAGGGTAAGACATTGGCCCAAATTGAACACGAACTGGCGGAAATTCTCTATAGTAAAATCAGGTCACGAAGCCGGGCCAAAGACCTTATGTCATCCCCTGCCATCACGGTCCAAGCCGATGTTTCCTGTAAAGATGCCGGCAATTTTCTAACCCGCTACAACATAAACGCGCTTCTTGTCACGGAAAGGCACAATGGCAAAGAAAACCTGCTGGGTTTTATAACCCGCCAGGTTATTGAAAAGGCCATGTTCCACGGTCTGGATCACATCCCGGTCAAGGAATACATGACAACCGAACTTGGTTCGGTGGAACCCGATGCCGAGTTATTGGAAATACAGGAAAAAATCATTGAAAACAAGCAGCGTGTTTTGCCTGTCATCGATAATGGTGTCATCGCCGGAGTTATCACACGCACCGACCTGCTCAACAGCCTGGTGCTGCAATCCAGGCACACCGACTCACCCTTACCCGACCCGGCGAAGGAACCAGGTCACGCAAGGACCAGAAACATAATAAAGTTCATGAAAGAGCGTCTATCACGCCGCATTGTTGATATCCTCAAGACCATCGGCGAAAAGGCGGATGAAATCGGTTATGACGCTTATGTTGTCGGCGGATTTGTGCGTGATCTGTTCCTTTACAGAACCAATGAAGATATAGATATTGTCATCGAAGGCGACGGTATCGCATTTGCGAAGGAATTTGTAAAAACTGCCGATGCCCGTATTCACTCCTACGAAAAGTTCGGCACTGCGGTAATTATCTTCCCCGACGGTTTTAAAATTGATGTGGCTTCCGCCAGAATGGAATACTACAAGTTCCCGGCGGCCCTTCCCACTGTGGAAATGAGTTCCATAAAACTCGATCTCTTTCGGCGGGACTTCACAATAAATACCCTGTCGATCCAGCTCAATCCAAACAGGTTCGGCTTATTGATCGATTTTTTCGCAGCTCAGAAGGACATCAAGGGAAAAACCATCAGGGTTCTGCACAATTTAAGTTTTGTTGAAGATCCAACCCGGGTATTCCGAGCAATAAGATTCGAACAGCGTTTCGGTTTTACCATCGGAAAACTGACTTCAGGTCTGATTGAAAATGCAGTAAAAATGGATTTTTTCAAACGGCTAAGCCCTCGGAGGGTATTTGCCGAGCTACGTCAGATTCTCGAAGAACAAAACCCCACAGCCGCTATCATAAGGCTTAACGAATATGATCTCCTGAACGTAATTCATCCATCCATAATACTTTCCAAAGAACTGATTGCTTTGTTTAATTCCGTCAAAAAAGTATTGTCATGGCATGATTTGCTTTTTCTCGAAGAACCATATATAAAATGGGCCGTTTATTTTCTGGCGCTTACCAGGCACTGCGATAAAAATACAATTGACGAAATATGCATGCCGATTGAGCTAGCGCCCCGCTACAGGAATATTTTCTGTAAGGAACGTTTCGAGGCTGTCAGTTGCCTTGCTTGGATGGAAAGAAATCAGCCTGTGAAAAACAGTACACTTTACCAGCGACTTTCAGTCTTCAAGATCGAACTGATACTCTATATGATGGCGGCCACCAAACAAGAGAAGGTAAAGCGATCAATCTCCAATTACTTTACCCGGCTGAGACATATCGATACTTCGATAAAAGGGAAGGATCTGAAAAAAATGGGTCATGAGCCCGGTCCGGTTTACCGCGAAATCCTTCAGGCCGTTCTCGATGCCAAATTAAACGGACAGATTAAAACGCGCAGTGACGAACTTGTTTTTGTGAAAAATTATGTTCAATAGTATAGATTTGAATCAAATTGTTATAATGATTGTTCCGCTCCTTTTCGCCGTAACCATTCATGAGGTAGCCCACGGCTATGTCGCTTACAAAATGGGAGATAATACTGCCATGCTGGCGGGAAGGCTGTCATTAAATCCCATCAAGCATCTTGATTTTTTCGGGTCATTTTTCCTTCCGCTGCTTTTAAAATTGACCGGTTCTGCCATTATCTTCGGATATGCCAAGCCGGTGCCTGTTAATTTCTCCAATTTTCGTAATTATCGCAAAAGTACTAT
>JAZFVY010000211.1:0-3375 GCA_036447975.1 Desulfobacterales bacterium | reverse complement strand
TAATCCGACAACCTCGCTGAACATTCAATCTATTCTGATAATTTACACCGCTTCTATGCCCATATATTGTGAAATTCTACAGTTTTTTCCTGCAACCGAATAATCCAACTACACAATAAAAACCAATTACCATCAACAATGTAGTTGCCTGTTTTTTGAACGGTGAGTTGTTTATCCACGCAGGACGCCGGGGACAAACAATTTGCTTTGATACACAGGTTTGCCGAAAGGACACAATTTATCAAATGGAAAATTTCTTTTGCAAAATTATATTCCCGTTACAACCCCTATTATAAATAAACAAATAATGTGAAATAAAGTTAAGATATCAACGATATAGAATTTAATCATATAAGTCTTGACACTTTAATCTTTTACCATTAAAATATAAATATAGTTAATAAATTTTGATAGCATACTTAAATCAGTACATCTTTAAGAGCTATCTGTGGATTTTAATCAAGGAGGCATAGACAATGGTTACGGAACGTATATGGGACAATAAAGGGCAGTATGCGGCGGAGCGGATCAAGCTTTACGAGCAGATATTTGGTGAAGGGTATATCAGTGCCGGAGGCCACAAGACCACGGAACAGATGTGTGTACTCTTGAAAAACCTTAAAAAAAATGCCCGAGTCCTGGATATCGGCAGTGGTATTGGTGCTGCTGCATTTTTTTTGGAGTTTCAATTTGGCTGTAAAGTTACAGGTGTGGATCTGTGTGAAAATATGTTTAACATTGCAAAAGAAAGAGCAGAAACGAGTGGGAGCAATGTGAACTTTTTGATAGGAGACATCCTGAATATGGAGTTTCCTTTGAAGTCTTTTGACGTGATTATGAGCCGCGACACTCTGCTTCATCTTTCGGAAACAAAAAAGCGTGAACTCTTTAAAAGATGTATCGAATGGCTTGACGACAACGGCGAGATCATCATCGGAGATTATTGCCAACGTCCAAGAGACGAGGAAATTTGCGAGTCTTTTGAAGCGTATATAGCCGAGCGCGGATATGACCTGCATGGGCCTTTTACATATGGGAATCTGTTGGAAGATGCCGGTTTCAAGAAGGTGGTGACATGGGATGTTTCAGGCGATTTTCTTAAACTGCTTGAGGTTGAGCTGGTGCGACTTCGAAAAGAGCACAATCCACGACCAAAACACTTTGAGAAGGACGACTTTGAACACTTTGAAAAGAGCTGGCTTAAAAAGATTGAATGGGTCCGCAGCGGAGACATGAGGAAGGGTGTCATGTATGGTAGACGGGGATAATCGAAAATTTCTACATAACAACCTATTCTTCTTAATAACTGCTGGTTTGCAACATTTAATATGGGCCACAATGATACGGGTATTCAAAAAGAAAAGATTCAACTGGTTGCCCTAACTTAAAATAACCCTTCCCTGAAAGCCTTTGACTTTTACGTCATTTAGTATTCCAACGCCGAGTAATGCACATTTAGAGCGAAGAACAAAAATATAATCCTATTGAACCGGTTTTAAAAACCTCCACTCTCGTCGTTTGACCATTTTCATCCGCTAGTGATCTAAAATTTTGGATCATCTCCCGATTAGTAGTAACTAATATAGTATTATTTTTCCATTCTGTTTGATGTTCTTCATGAGAAATTCGGGCTTGATTTAATTCCACGTTATCTTGGCTTCATTTCTTAGCGGCAGTCTTTTATATTTGAATTTCGGATAACCTACCATCATTGCTCCGAAGCTAATATTTCCTTCAGGAAGTTTGAGTTCTTCTTGCATTGGTGGCCAGAAGATTGCTGCAGCGTTAAAATAACCAGCCCAGCATGCTCCAAGATCAAAGGACAAAGTTGCCAACTCCAAATATGTTAGGGCAATGGTGCAAGCGGTCGGGGCAGCTCGGTCCTCTTGGTGGGCATGGGCAACTATTACATGCGGCGCATTTCTGCAAATTATGTCCTTTCCTCCTTCCCAGGTAGCAACTACTCGATTTATGTTTAAAGCGGCAACAAGAGGAGAGTCTTCATTAATCAAGTTACGCATCCAGTCAATAACAAATCCTGACAGTCGTTGGACATGATCGCTGTCATATATAACCAGCCATTGTACAGGCTGGAGGTTGTGTCCGGACGGGGCAAAGCGAGCTATATTTATTAATTTGTTTAGAACCTCTTTCTCCACAAGCTTTTTCTTGTACACTCTTATGGATCTACGACTTCGCAAAAAGTGCTCGACTTGCTCCGGGCCAAATAACCAGTCAGTACGTACAGGTGAGCATTCTTCTGGTCCCATGGTTACATGAGACATGGCTCCACTTGGGCAAATGGCCACGCAATGTCCGCAGTTGATGCACACCTCGTCTCCACCATCAATAAGTGTTGGAAAAGCCTCTTTGTCTTTAATCTCAATAATTCCCGCCGGGCAAACCTCAGTACAAATGCCATCACGCTCACATTTTTCCATATCCACGGTTAGCAGACTCATATTGTTACCTCCTATTGAAAAACAAACTATTTTCCATCATTCGGCTTGCTTTCATATTTTGAAGGAAAACCAAAAAGTGTATCTTAACACTAACTTAAAGGGGTTTTCCATCAATTATAAACTGTTTCAAAATTTGAAGGAAAACCACTATTTTGTCAAGTAGGTTTTTAAGAACTGTAAAAATTGGTATTTTAAAAAAGATAAACTTTCGGAAAGGAAATATTCGCTAACAGATTTATTAAAACTGCACATCTGAAGGGCACCAAAAACCATTAATGGTATGTTTTAACCACAGCACACAGCGTCAAATGCTGGAATATCTGTGCATTAAGCCGAGAGAAATCAAGGATGTTTATGAGAATGAGCTGTAAAGATAGTTTGAAATATGATATGTAAGGAACAACGGAATCTATTCCGGAAAGCGTTTAAATAATTGGAGCTTAAATGAAAACAAATCATAAGATTATATATGACAACGCCATCAAAATGGAAGCGGTGTCATCTGAGAGCGTTGCCCTCATGGTAACATCCCCGCCTTACCCGATGATTGAAATGTGGGATGACATGTTTGGCCAGCAAAGCTCATCAGTGAAGAAGGCTCTGGCAAAAGGAGACGGACCTGATGCTTTTGAATTGATGCATCAGGTTTTAGACCCTGTATGGAGAGAGGTTTATCGGGTTTTGAAATTTGGCGGATTTGCTTGTATTAACATCGGAGATGCGACACGAACCATTAACGGCAATTTCTCGCTGTATCCGAACCACATGAGAATTTTGAAGGCCGCATTGGAGCTTGGTTTCTCGGCGCTTCCATGCATATTGTGGCGCAAACAGACCAATGCGCCCAACAAGTTCATGGGATCGGGTATGCTCCCAGCCGGGGCATATGTAACCTTGGAACATGAGTACATTC
>JAZFVY010000210.1:0-3657 GCA_036447975.1 Desulfobacterales bacterium | reverse complement strand
AAGATTAGTGTTCAGGGCAAGGCGCGAAACGGTGAAAAAGCGGAGCATACACGTAGTATGTGAGCATTTTGAACCGTTTCGCAACACCGCCATGGGCACTTAGATTGTTTTTGAGATAGGTTCTAGTCTTTCCTCCTTAACTCTGGATAATCCGCCAAAAATCTATATAACGTGGCCCGGCCCACACCGAGAATTTTGGCAGCTCTGACCTTGTTTCCCCCTGTCTTTACTAAAGCCGCCTTTACTTCATCAATGTCGAGTTTCTTTGAAGGACCGCGCCTGGATAGCGGTCTTTTGTATTTTCTGAGCTCAAGGGGAAGATCATCAGGTAAAATTTCTCTACCCTTGCATTTTACAATGGCAAACTGAATGGCGTTTTCAAGTTCCCTGACATTTCCCGGCCAATGATAGTCCATCATCTGGGACATGGCATCATCTGAAATGCCGGGAGGATTTTGAAGCTCATCCTTTATAATCCGGTCCAGACAATGGTCAATAAGAAGCGGAATGTCGTTCTTTCGGTCTCTGAGAGGCGGCATATAAATGGGGACCACATTGAGACGATAATATAAATCATCGCGAAAGTTGCCCCTTTCCACTTCGCGCTTCAAATCACGATTGGCGGCACTAATAATACGCACGTCCGACGTGATGGTTTTCTCGTCACCCACCCGTTCGAATGTCCCTTCCTGAAGCACCCGAAGCATTTTTGCTTGTACAACCTTGGTCAGATCAGCCACCTCATCCAGGAATAGAGTGCCGCCGTGAGCCAGTTCAAACCGTCCCTTCTTATCCCGCAGCGCTCCGGTAAATGAACCTTTCACGTGTCCGAAAAGCTCGCTTTCCAGCAAACCTTCCGGCAGCGCTCCGCAGTTGACAGGCACAAAGGGTTTGTTTGCACGGGGACCTTCGTTGTGAATCGCCGCTGCAACCAGCTCCTTTCCCGTACCGCTTTCTCCCTGGAGGAGAACCGTAACATCAACTTCGGTGACTTCCCTCATGATCTCGAACAGCTCTTGCATCCTTACATCGCGTCCTATAATCCCGGCATACCTATGCTCAGCCTTCAGGCGACGACGGAGTCTGTTCAATTCTGTTATGTTTTCAAGCATGACAATCGCGAAACTCTCTCCCTCGTGCTCGACCGGAGCAGCACTGATCAGTAATACAAGATCACGGACTTCTCCATTAGTCAGCAATTGAAACTTTGCCCTGTTTCGATGCACCTTTCTTCCGGCCAGAGCCTCAAGTGCCGTTTTGCGAACCTCACAGGTCATGCACTCTTCAGCAAAACCACACCCTTCTGGACTCTTAAACTCATGAATGCACCTTAGAGCTTCCCCCGTACGCTTATCGATCGCCCTTGCCTCGGAAATTCCGAGAGCTCGTACCAGTACGTTATTCGCCGCTTGAATACGTCTGTCGTGATCAACTATAAGGACCCCGCAGGGAATCGATTCAAACAGGTTCTTCAGGAACCCTTCCTTATCCAGAAGTTCGGTAATAGGTTTCATTTTGCACTTGTAATCTATTGATAAGAGTTTGTTTTTTTAATAAAGAGCTTAAAGAAAAGATGATTGTATGTCAATCCCAAATCAGATCCATATCCATATCATCCCTGATCCCAAGGCGTGTCAGCACAAAATCATATTTTACAGGATCGTCAGGAACGTATTGTTTAAAACCGGATGTTATCTCAAGGGCTGTACGCATGTTGGCCTGTTTTTGTCTTGTAAGACCAAGCCCCAGACTTATCTTATGCATGTGGGTATCAAGCGGAACAATCAGCTTTGACAAAGGAACTTTCTCCCATCCTCCAGGATCGACTACGTCATTTCTGGCCATCCATCTTAAAAAAAGATTCATTCTCTTGCAAGCACTACCTTTTTCGGGCAGGGGAATAAGATGTCCCGGATTATTTTCCCCGGCAATAAGATGCCCTGCAAAAAAAGTCATAGCAGGAATAACAGTCTCATCTTCAGGCGACATTCCCTTGACAAAACATTCATTTAAAGAGCCAAACCGGCTAATAACTTTTTTTGCTCCCAAAAGCAAAGCTGCAAGTTGATCTCCGTCGGCAAACCTGTGTGTAAAACCTTCAAATGCTCTGCAAATGGTCTTATAAGTGGAATCCATTATAAACAGGTAAGGAGACGGATGCATAATATCAAGCACAAATGAAACACTTTTCAATATTTGTGCAACCCTGCCGTAAGCAAGTGAAGATGCTATCAACCCGACTATTTCACGGTCTCTTATGTCTTTGTATAAATATAGAAACTCAAGAGGATCAGGATGAACATACATTCGTTTGTTATATAGATTATATAAATTGTCCAGTTTCCCTTTAATGTTTTCCGGAGGCATTTTGATTCAAGTTTTTCTGCACTGCGATTATGACGAATTTAAAAAAAAGTCTTTTGCGAGCACCATCAGTTATTAACTACGCGTGATATCTTGGATCAAAAACAAAACGCAGAGCGGTTTTCGCTCTGCGCTTTGATAAATGCACTATATGTTTGTGCTTCAGGCAACATCCTTGTTGTAGCAGATCAGACAGCATTGCAGGCAACGATTCGATTCATAGCGGGCTTCTTCTTCGGTAATAACAAGGTCTGCTTCAACAAAGGACTTAATCCGTTCATCCACCGGGAGCTCCGGCATCTTTGTCCTTGCTGATTTCTCTATCCCCTCAACAGATTCGAAAATCGATATCGGGATATTATCCGTAAATAGCGTTTTTGCAGGTGGAGTAACTTCTTCGCCGGTCATGTACATATGGATCGAGCGGGCCGCTCTTCGACCGCCGCCGATGGCATCCACAACAAGAGCAGCACCGGTTGCGGCGTCTCCTCCGGTAAAAATATAAGGTATGCTCGACTGGAGGGCCACCGGATCAGCAGAATCTATGGTATTCCAGCGGGTAAGGTTCAGATCTTCGGAAAGAAGTTTACTTTCATCCTTGAAAAACACATCCGGCCCCTGCCCGATGGCTGTGATCAGCATATCGATATCGATAGTTGTTTCAGAACCTTCAATCGGCACCGGCCGCCGTCTCCCGCTGGCATCCGGCTCGCCAAGCTCCATCTTCAGGTATTCAAGCCCGGTGACATTGCCTTCCTCATCTTCGATAACGCGAGTCGGCGCAGCCAAAAAGGTAAATTGTATGCCTTCATGTTCGGCCGCTTCGATTTCAACCATGTTGGCGGGCATTTCTTTCCGGGTCCGGCGGTAAACAATGGAAACCTCCTTAGAACCCAGGCGAACCAGGGTGCGAACACAGTCGATGGCCGTGTTCCCGCCGCCGATCACAACACACTTTTGCCCGACAAAAGGCTGTTCCTCAGCGCCATCGTCCTGCTGCCATAAAGCAAATTTTGTCAGAAAATCGATCCCAGTATAGCAGCCTTTGAGATTCTCACCCTCAACGCCCAGGTTATAATCTTTCCATGCTCCTATACCAAGGAAAACGGCATCATATCCGTCCTTCATAAGCGATTCGACGTCAAAATCGCGGCCCAGCATTACGTTTGGTTTGTGCTCTATTCCCAGATCGAGGATCCCCTGGATTTCCCAAGCCAAAACCTCCTTGGGGAGTCGATATTCGGGAATTCCGTAGCGAATCATTCCGCCGAGTATCGGCATGGCGTCAAGGAT
>JAZFVY010000209.1:0-11158 GCA_036447975.1 Desulfobacterales bacterium | reverse complement strand
AACAAGCGGTAATATTTTCAAAAAAGCTAAAGTTTTACTAGAACCTATCTCAAAAATAAGATTAGTGTTCAGGGCAAGGCGCGAAACGGTGAAAAAGCGGAGCATACACGTAGTATGTGAGATTTTGAACCGTTTCGCAACGCCGCCATGGGCACTTAGATTGTTTTTGAGATAGGTTCTATTATTTTTTCTTGGCCTTCTACTTCTTTTCTGCTTCCTTTGCAAAACTGGCATTGTACTTCTGAATTATTTTATCGGTTATATCGATCGTATTGGGCGCATACAAAACAACGGATTTTTCAATTATAAGTAGATACCCCTCTGTTTTTCCCATCTCTTTAGCAAGTTCGGCAATCTCTTTTTGAATATTTATAGTAAGTTTCCTATCTAATACCTGCCTTTCTTTTTTAAATTTTTTATCAAGCAACATAAAATCGTTTACCTTTGTTCTGAACTCACGTTCTTTCTCTACGCGCTTCTCCTTGCTCATAACCAGAGCCTCACGCTCAATTCGTTCCTTGAGTTTTTCTATTTCGGCCTGGTTCTTTTTGAGGTCAGCCTCCATCTTGTTCCTCTGTTTATCGATTTCAGCACGTGCGGATTTGCCAGCACTGGATGCCTCAAGAATTCTCATAAAATCGACAACACCTATTTTAGCGACATCCGCACCATATGAAGAAACAACAAGGAAACAAAAAGAAAAAATCGTCGCCACAAAAGCCATTTTAATGGTTCGCATTTTATCCTCCTAATTAATTCGTCAAACCGTTGATTTGTTCCGGGGTTAAAAAGCCGAGCCCATGGTAAACTCCCATTGTCCGCCCTTATTCTCGCCTTCCTGGCGATCTAGTATGTATCCACACTCAAGGCGTATAGGGCCAATGGGAGAATACCATCTAAAACCGTATCCAGCGCTCTCTCTCAAGTCGCTCAAGTCGATATCCTCATCGTCATTAAAGACATTGCCGGCATCAAAAAAGATAAGACCAACAAGACCAGCCGCCTTAGACAGGGGAATCAGATATTCAACGTTAAACTGCACAAACTTGTTTCCACCGATCTCGACAAACTGTCCACCCCCGAGCTCGCTGACTTCTTCTAACTCGTGTATGTCATGCCAGTCAAAGCCGCGTAATGAATTCATGCCCCCCAGATAAAAACGTTCATAATCAGGGAGTATTCCATCCGGATTTTCCTTGACAAACCCAACTTTGCCATGGAGAAAACCCACGGTATCCCTGTACAGGGGTATAAACCACCCGGTTTCCGCAAGATACTTAGTAAAAGCTATATCTCCGCCAAAACCGGCATATTCCAGGGTTATTCTGTGGTCCGACCCTTCCGTGGGATTAAACATCCTGTCTCTTGAATCGTAGCGCAAGGTGGTGGATATGCTTTTCGTTACATTTGTGCCTTCCAGGTCTACAATCGATGACGGAGCAGTTTCTTCGATGTTATTAATTTCAGCAATATCGTAAATATATCTAAGATATGCCCGCGTATAATCATAAACAGGATAGCCAAATCTTACACCGCCACCCTGGCTGTCTTTGTCGTATGTATCATAATCGGTCTGCCAGTTATAAATATCAAACCCTGCTGACAAAGGAATATCAAACAGCCACGGCTCCGTAAAACTCAGGTTATACCGGTTTGTCTTCCCTCCCCACTCGCCTTTTAACTGAAGAACCTGGCCCCGACCAAAAAGGTTCCTCTGGGAAATGGAGGCCATGGCAAAAAGATGTTCGACACTGCTGTAACCACCGCCAAAGCTGAACATACCGGTGGGTTTTTCAGTAACATCGATCTTTAAAATCATCTTATCGTCGGAACTTCCCCTGAGGGTATTTACCTTTACGTCCTCGAAATAATCAAGCCGGTAGAGGTTCCGTACGCCCCGTTTTAATCCCCGGCCGCTATAAAGTTCCTGCTCAAATACCTTAAGTTCGCGGCGGATAACCTTGTCTCTGGTTTTTTTATTGCCGCCGATAAAAATGTTTTCAAAATAGACCTGTTTTCTCTTTTCAATAACATAGGTAATATTAATGATCAATTTGTCGGGATCTTTATCAATTCGCGGAGATATATCGACGAAGGCGTAACCTTCATCAGAGTAGAGATCTGTAAGGTCCAGCAAATCGTTACGCACAGTTTCACGGTTGAAATAGGTTTCTCCGGAAATTTTCACATTCTCCAGCAATTCCTCCCTGGATAAAATAAGGTCGCCGGTTACGTCCACCTTTCCGACCTTAAACTGGGGGCCCTCATTAATTTTTATGGTAATATCTATCCAGTTTTCCTGATATTCAATTTTCGGTTCACCCACCCTGGACTCGACATATCCGTTATTGTGATAAAAAGCAGTAATCATGGCGACATCCAGGTCCAGATCCGCCATATTAAGGTCTCCGGACGATGTCAGCCACGAAAAGAAGCCCTTTACCGATGTCTTCATTATTTTTTTCAGTTTTTTATCGTCATAGGCGCTGTTTCCTTCAAACATTATACCTCTTATCAGGAACTTTTCACCCTCTTCAATGACGAACTCCAGGTCGGCCTGATTGTGTTCGAGTTGACTGATAATATAAGTGACCTTGACATTATGATATTTCTTTTCTTTGAAAAGCTCTTCTATCATTTTAATATTGCTGCGGACCTTGAATATGTTAAGTATTGAACCGGATCGAATGTCTATTTTTTCAGTAAGCTCTTCATCACTATAGACTATGCTTCCTTTGAAACTGATATTTCGAATCGTCGGTTTTTCCTTTACCCTGAATATGATCACCTTGCCTTCAGGCTCTTTTTCTGCTTCGATCCGGATATTCTCAAAATATCCCATTGAATATACGGCCTTAAGGTCTTCGGAAAGGCTCTTTGCAAGATAGACATCGCCCGGCTCTGTTTTGATAACCCTTTTAATGGCATCAGCCTCTATCCGTTTGTTGCCGGTTACAAGTACTCTGGCCACCTTTTCCCGCTTAAATAATTTCATACCTATATCCCGTGCAAGCTGCTTCACGGTTCCTAATAGATTCTCTATGTCTTGCCCCTCTTTAATAATAACATTGGGCAGCCCCTCTCCAAAAGATTCTACCACCTGTGCATCCAGGCTGAATTTTTCCCCGATCCATGTCAAGCTTCCACAGACAACATAATCGACGCCGTTCTGAACGCCAAAATTCCTGATTCCACCGATACTTTCAGCCTTTTTTTCCCATGTAAAATCAAGCGCGGACTCGGGTTCCAAAACAACGGCCCCTTCTTCTTTGAGATGCCTTTTAATCACCTCCGAAATCTCGGCTTTCATATATGAAAGATCTTTCACGGTGTGAACTTTAAAGGGCAATACAACCACCCGGACTGTCTCCAGAGAACGTGCAGTATTCGGAAAAAAGCACATTATTGCTACAATTAGCAGACTCAAACGTCTCAACATATATAATCTCAACCCGATTCCAGCAGTTGTCCGTCGATAATTGTTGCGCTTCGCGACATATGGGATGCAAGTTCCTTGTTATGGGTCACCACAATCAGAGTCACGCGAAATTCTTGATTTAGCTCCAAAAACAGTTCGTGAACGTTCTCGCTGTTTTTCCTGTCAAGATTACCGGTAGGCTCATCAGCCAGAAGAATAACGGGTTTGAGAACCAAGGCTCTTGCCAGGGCAACACGTTGGTGTTCACCCCCTGAAAGCTTGCCGACACTGAAATATAATCTATCTTTAAGTCCTACTCTAACAAGGATCTCCTCTGCAGCCTCCCTGGATTTTTGCTTACTCATCCCTTTTATCAGTGCCGGCATCATGGCATTTTCAAGAGCGGAAAACTCGGGGAACAGATGATGAAACTGGAACACAAAACCCACGTACCCGTTTCGAAATTGTGCCAGCCTGGCATGATCAAAAAGGAAAACATCATCGCCTTGAAACAAAAAGGTCCCGCTATCGGGACGATCAAGGGCTCCAAGTATGTGGAGCAGCGTAGACTTGCCGATTCCGGACGCCCCGACAATAGCCAGAGTCTCTCCGGCATCCAGATCAAGGTTTATACCTTTTAAAACATCGATACGGGCACCACTGTGGTCGAAACTCTTGGATAGACCCCTAACAGATATTAAACGGCGTGGCCAAACAGACACCTTGTTGTAGTTCTCGGAGTTAACCATAACGGATTGCCTCAACAGGGTTGAGTCTGGACGCCTGGTGTGCCGGATAGAGTGTTGCTATAAAACAGATCATTATTGATGCAGCGGCAATCAAAAAAACATCCAGAGACTCAAGCCTAACAGGGAGAGTCGAGATATAGTATACATCTCCAGGCAGCTCAATAAACTTGTACTTTTCCAGCAACTTACACAAAATAAATCCCATGCATACGCCCAGCGTAGTGCCCACGAAACCGATGATCATTCCCTTGAATATGAATATTTTTCTGATGCTGCTATCCGTAGCACCCATGGCCTTTAATATGGCAATATCCCTGGTCTTTCCCATCACCATCATAATCAGTGTGCTTGCAATGTTAAAAGCTGCCACCAGAACAATAAGCGCCAGAATAATAAACATAACCGTCTTTTCCAGCTTAAGCGCGGAAAATAGATTGCGATTCATTCTCATCCAGTCCTTTGCCCAATAAGGAAAACCCAGGTCTGCAACTATGGTTTCAGCTATATTCCCTGCATCATAGATATCGTTGACACGTACTTCAATGCCGGTGACAGAATCTCCCATGCGTAAAATTTTTTGGGCTTCATTCAGGTGGATATAAGCCAGGGATTTATCATATTCGTACATTCCGGATTCAAAAAGACCCGCAACCTTAAAACGTTTCATCGCGGGCAAGTGCCCTATGGGAGAAATCATTCCCCGAAATGATATCATGTAGACCGCATCACCAGTGCCAACACCCAGATTTCTTGCAAGCTCACTGCCCAGAATAATACCCGGCTCTGAAACGGTTGAGTTTTCTTTCTGATGCATCTGCTTTAGATTCAACAAAACTAAACTGTCAAGTATCTTGATTACTCTGCCGGCGGAATCCGGGTCTATGCCTCTCATAACTGCTCCGGACACTCCTGATGTTGAACGCAGCATGCATTGGGAGTAAATAAACGGTGTAGCAGCTTCAACTCCGCCGGTGTTTATTACCTGTTCAAATATCCCGCGATAATCGGAAAAGGGGCTGCCGTGGCGCATCAGAACAACATGTGATTCAACTCCGAGTATGCGGTGCTTAAGATCAGCCTCAAAGCCGGCCATGACAGCAATAACCACAATCAATGCCATGACCCCGACAGTTACACCAGCAATGGAAAGCATGGTAATCAATGAGAGGAAAGCTTGCTTATGCTTGGCCCTGAGATAGCGACCGCCTATGAAATATTCAAAAGACATACAAATCAAAGGGTTTTAGATTATTGTTTATAGGTGGGCGAACTCGTAAAAAGTATTTTGCGAACTCCATTATGCATTTTGCCGCTAACCTCTTTCTGCCGGTTTCATGTGCGGAAAAAGAATAACCTCACGGATGGAAGCAGCGTTGGTGAAAAGCATGACAAGCCGATCAATCCCGATCCCCTCCCCGGCAGTGGGGGGCATACCATACTCCAATGCTTCGATGTAATCCTTGTCCATGTAATGGGCTGCTTTGTCACCTGCTTCTCTATCCGCAGCCTGTTGTAAAAATCGCTCTTTCTGATCAGCAGGATCATTGAGCTCCGAAAAACCATTGGCAATCTCATGCCCAGCAATAAAGAGCTCAAAACGGTCCGTTAGGTTGGGCTCCGTTTCGTTCCTTCTCGAAAGGGGAGAAACTTCCACCGGATATCCAATAATAAATGTAGGTTGAAGAAGTTTAGGCTCCACAAGCACATCAAACAGTTTTGTTATAATCTTTCCAAGACGACCGGTCTTTGAAACTTTGATACCATTTGAAGTGGCTAATTCAAGCAGTTTATCCCTGTTGTTGAGCAGGCCGGCATCAATGCCTCCAATCTCCTCCAACGCAGAAGCGAGTGTCATACGGCGCCACTTGGCGCCCATATCAATGGTATCCCCCTGGTATGGAATTGAGGTCGACCCCGTTACTTCCAGGGCCACATATCGAAACATCTCTTCGGTTATATCCATCAGATCTTCATACCTGGCATATGCCTGATAAAATTCTAACATTGTAAATTCAGGATTGTGACGGCTTGAAACCCCTTCATTTCTGAAACTTCTGTTGATCTCGAAAACCCTTTCGAACCCGCCAATAACCAGGCGTTTTAAATAGAGCTCAGGGGCAATGCGCAAAAACAGGTCTATGCCCAGGGCATTGTGATGGGTTACAAACGGTGTGGCTTCGGCCCCGCCTGGAACCGGCTGCATCATGGGCGTTTCCACCTCAAGAAAATCACGGTCAAGAAGGAATGTGCGTATGGCCTGTATTATCCCACTCCTTTTTAAAAAAACATCGCGCACATCTGAATTCATTATTAAATCGATGTATCGCCGGCGATATCGTTTTTCAGGATCCTTTAAACCATGATATTTTTCCGGAAGTGGTCGTATTGACTTGCAAACGAGCTTTAATTCCTTTACCAGAAGTGTCCACTCACCGGTTCTGGTCTTGAACATTCCACCACTCAAGCCGACGAAATCCCCGATATCTAACTGTTTAAAAAGAAAAAAGGCTTCATCGCCAATTTTGTCTCTTCTCACATAGGCCTGCAGCTGTCCGGTCCGATCCCTGAACCTGATAAAAGATGCCTTGCCGAATCGGTTAATGGCCATCATGCGACCTGCGACAACAAAAACAGGATCGTTTTCTGTAAAAGAATCAGGTGCATCTATTATGGCTTGCTTTATATCCTGTACAGTATGCGAAACAATAAAATCGTTTGGGAAAAGGCTAATATTTTTGTCCATTAAATCAACGATCTTCTTTTTCCGCTTCTTTATTATTTCGCTTTTTATTTCCATATTCATTCAATAGCAACTTTTACATATTAAAAATACGATTGAGATAAAAGCTATTTCAATACCTTTTAATGAGCCAATTTTGTCATTTATGAAAACCGGTTAAGTAACCTATTTAATTATGGGTGTCAAGAATAACCCGAATATCTCACTCGATTAGCTTTGGGTTAGATTGGCGGATCTGTACGCTTTAATTTTAAAGAAACCGTCGTTCCCTGATCGACTTCGCTCTCAACATCAAGCCAGGTGTTGTAAGATTCGAGTATGCTATGAACGATGGAAAGTCCTAGGCCGGTTCCATTGCTCTTTGTTGTGAAAAATGGATCGAAAATCGACTTTATCAACTCTCTTGACATGCCGCAACCATCGTCGGCAATCTTGATGCCTGCGTAATTGTGCTTTAATGGATACGTTTCAATCTTGATAATTCCTCCATTTTCAATAGCCTCGGCAGCGTTTAAAATTAGATTCCATAGCACCTGTCTCAGGTGAACCGGATCCATCTCAATCCAGATATCGGAAGATAAATCGATTAAAATTGAAATCTTGCCGCTACAGGCGCTGTCCTTTTCAATAAGCTTGACGGTCTCAGTCAAAGCACTGCCGAGTTCTATTTGCTCGATTTTACCGGCAGGCGGCTTTGCAAACAAAAGAAAATTATTCGCAAGATCGCTTAACCGGTCTGTCTCGCGCAAAACGATCTGCATCAGCTTGTCAATTTCGGAATCACATTGAATTTCTTGTTTAATAATCTGGATCGAGCCTGCCAGAGAAGCCAGCGGATTCTTGATTTCATGAGCTATGCTGGCCGCCATCTCACCCATGTGGGCCAGCTTTTCCACACGTTTAATACGATCTTCAAGGGCCGACAGCTCTTTTTTTGTCTTTTTCAACTGTTCAGACAAAAAACCGCTCAGAAAAGCAACTGCAAAACACGCCAACATGGTAATAATTATCTTGTAAAACACATGACTCCAGGCATAGTTTGCCGCAACAGAGCCACCCTCCAGGACAAACGGATTAAGAATACCGTAATATTCAAGGTCAATCATGATACCGTACTGGATACTGCAAAGCGAAGCCATGACCATGCTCCCTCTCCTGAAAACGAGCATACTCGAATAGATAATTACAACCAGATACAGGAATGAAAAAATGCTTGAGAAACTGCCGGTCACAAAAATAATCAACGTTACAACAAACGTATCGATCCCGATCTGGATGTAAGCAAAGATAACTTTCCGCTTAACACGTTGAAGAATTAAAGCATAAAAAAATGAAAGCAGAAATACTCCGGCTATAAGCCCGTAAAGAACCAGGAGCGGGCTGGCCAGAGGGGAAGGACTCTCACCGAACTGCAGGATAATGGTAGATCCCAACAACAGTAAAGTAAAAATGATCCGAAAGAACATAAGCCATTTAAGCTTATGACTCAAATCATTTTCGGGATTAATTGGGGAGCTGCGCATAATTAGCTAAATAAGTCCGATTAGTCTAACGCAGCTGCCATTTTGAATATGGGCAGATACATCGAAACAACCAGACCGCCGATAATCACACCCAGAAAAACCAGCATAAACGGCTCTATCAATGTGGTCATGTTTTCCACGGCCTGGTCGACTTCTTCGTCATAAAAGTCGGCAATTTTTGTCAACATTGCATCAAGGGCGCCTGTCGATTCACCGACAGCAATCATCTGGCATACCATCGATGGAAAAACCCCGCTTTCGGAAAGAGGATCGGCCATTGTACGGCCTTCTGCAATGGCGGATCGGGTTTCGAAGACAGCATTTTCAATGGTTTTGTTCCCTGCTGTTTTAGCGACGATCTCAAGCGAATCCAAAATCGCCACTCCGCTGCCAAGCATTGTTCCCATGGTACGGGTAAATTTGGCCACGGCAGCCTTGCGAATTATGGGACCGAATACCGGCAATCTGAGAATGAGGTCATCCACTATAGTCCTTCCTCTTGTGGTTCTATAAAATCGCCTAAAAGCAAAGATAAACACTATGATACCTAGCACGATCCAATGGATGTTGCCTTTTGTAAATCTGCTCACACCAACGACAAACTGGGTCGGTCCCGGAAGCGAACCACCCATACCCTCAAACATCTCCTCAAACACGGGAATCACAAAAACCAATATGACACCGACAACAATGGCAGCAATAATCATGGTTACAATAGGGTACACCATGGCGCCTTTTATCTGAGATTTGAGTTTCGCGGCCTTCTCCATGTAAGCAGACAGCCTTCTTAAAATCGTATCAAGGATACCGCCAGCTTCACCGGCTGAAATCATGTTTACGAAAAGATCATCAAAATACTTGGGATACTTTTTTAATGCCTCTGCAAAGGTTTGTCCGCTCTCTACGTTACTTTTAATTTCTTTCAGCATCTTTTTAAATGTTTTGTTTTCATGCTGGGCATAGAGAATATCGAGGCACTGGATGATGGGAAGCCCTGCGTCGATCATGGTGGAAAATTGTCGACAGAAAATTATTATATCGGCCTCTTTCACCTTGGGCTGCATAAAGGCGACATTTTCAAAAAGGTCCTTGGGTTTTAGCTTGATCTTGGTAGGAGCAATCTTAAGCCTTGTTAGATGTGCTCTAACAGCATCTTCGCTCATAGCTTCAAACTCCCCTTTCTGAGTCTTATTCTGTTTGTTCTTTCCCGTCCACACATAAACTGGCATGATCATTCCTCCCCTATTATTGGAGACATCATGGAGCTCAAAATTCACATAAAAACTATAAAGATTATTTCTTCATGAAATATTCGTTTCAGCTTCGTTTCATGTAAAAAACACCCCTGGGCATCTCTCTTCTGTCGATCTCCCCTTTTTCAAACAGAGCGTAAAGATGTCTTCGCACCTCTTTCACATGAATACCTAAGAATCGTGAAATATCTTCGGCAGTACACGGCCTCCTTTTAATGGTAGCCAAAAGGCGCTCACAAAAGTCGTCAATATTGACCCTATTATATTTATCAGAATCAAACTCCTTTATTATCTCGGCATCATAAAGAAAGGCGGCTATGTCCGTCAACACCTTTTTGTTAACAGGCTTAACCCATGATTCGGCGCCGGGCCTGTCAATGGTATTGAGCTGAATCTTGTCAGGATGTATTATGCTCAATAAATTTCTGATTTTCTTTAGCTCGGCTTCGCTGTCATTAAACCCGGGTACCAGAAAAATCTCAACCCATAACTGCTTGTCAAATTTCTTTCTTAAAGAAATCAACCCCTCAATAATATCAGGGAGTTTTAACACATGGTGCGGTCTGTTTATGCTCTTAAAAATCCTTTCACTGACAGCATCGAGTGATACCTTTACAAGATCCAAATCAAGGACCTCTTCCCTGACACGGGAATTATTAAAAAGCGTGCCATTGGTCAGCAAAGCAATTTTGTGCCGTGGATAAGCAGATTTTATAAAACCGACAATCTCGCCTATGCCGCTGTTAAGGGTCGGTTCACCCGAACCTGAAAACGTTATAAAATCGAGTTGCGGGTCTTGGGATAAAAAGGTATCTAGTTCTGCCTTTATCCTTGCGACCGGAACATATTCACTCCTATTTATTGTCAGATGGTCGGTTCGGCCGCACTCACAGTAAACACAATTGAGCGTACATGTCTTGTGTGACACAAGATCCACGCCAAGGGACCTGCCTAGTCGCCTTGAAGGAACTGGTCCGAAAATATGCCTGCAGCCCAAATGTTGTTTATTTATCATTTATTGTATAATACCAATAAATTGTTGGAGCCCACAGGTGGGCACAACAACTTTATCATCTAATAATCAATAACTTATTGAGAAGTTACAAAATTGTTGAACTCGCAAAAGTCTTTTGCATAAGTCATGATGAATTTTTTGAAAAGTGTGCAAAACTTACTTCTTAAAATCCAAAAATTATTGTTTTTTATCATAAACTGAGCAAAACAACAACAGCTTTGCGGAATTTATTGAAAAATCAGATATTATACAGCTTGATAAACCTATCCATATATGCATATGCTTTTATATCCAACATAAAGGACTACAACAGGGCGAGACCTTTGAAAAATGCTCAATTTTGTTCAAGTTCAAGGAAGGCGAAAATTTTAACCACAGGAATACATTTAGTATTTTGAGGATAAAGCTAAAGCTTCACTGCGTGCAAAATGTTGAGCCTGACACAGAAATTGGGCAAAAG
>JAZFVY010000208.1:0-5397 GCA_036447975.1 Desulfobacterales bacterium | reverse complement strand
AAAGATATCATACAAAAAGCAGATCAGGTAATAGCAAAAACTTACAAAAGATTTCCAATCGCCATCGCTAAGGGCAATGGATGTACGCTCTGGGATACAGAGGGCAGAAGTTATACCGACTTTGTTGCCGGGATAGCCGTATGCAACCTTGGCCATGCCCATCCAAGGGTTTCAAAGGCGCTTTCAAGTCAGGCAGATACCCTTTTTCATGTTTCGAACCTTTACTATACAGTGCCCCAAGTTGAGCTGGCATCATGGCTTACGAAAAACAGTTTTGCTGATCGGGTTTTTTTCTGTAACAGCGGGGCTGAAGCTAATGAGGCCGCCATAAAGTTGGCCAGGAAGTATTTCAAGGAAAAAGGGGAAAGCGGGCGATACAGAATAATCTCCATGGAGAAATCTTTTCATGGACGTACCATGGCCACCCTTTCTGCCACAGGACAGGACAAGATAAAAAAGGGATTCGAACCTGTACTTGATGGTTTTGATTTTGTGCCGTTTAATGACATTGATGCATTGCGCGATAAAATCAGCCAGTTTACATGCGCAGTTTTAATAGAGCCGATCCAGGGTGAAGGGGGTGTTTGCTGCCCTGACCCAGGTTATCTTAAGGCTGTACGGCAGATTTGTGATGAAACCGAGACTCTCCTGATTTTTGATGAAATACAGACCGGGATCGGCCGTACAGGCAGGCTTTTTGCGTATGAGCATTTCGGGCTTGAGCCGGATATAATGACCCTGGCTAAAGCCCTTGGCAATGGGTTGCCCATAGGGGCCATGCTGGCCAAGGAACATGTATCCGATGCATTCGGGCCGGGAGCACATGCTTCAACATTTGGAGGTACGCCGGTTGTCACCGCAGCTTCACTTGAGGTTGTCAAGGTGCTTACCGGAGAGAATGTCATAGATAATTGCTTAAAAATCGGAGCATATTTTAAGAAAAGACTTTCATGGCTGAAAGACAGGCATGAATCGATTGTGGATGTTCGCGGTATCGGCCTGCTTTTGGGTATGAAACTGAAAATTGAAGGGGATCCTGTTGTCGCTTCATGCATGGAAAAAGGGTTTCTGATAAACTGTATCCAGGGGAATATTTTACGTTTTATTCCCCCCCTTATTATTGGAAAGGAAGATGTAGACGCCCTCGTGGCATGTCTTGATGAGGTTTTAAATTGAAAATTTAATCATGCCTGAAGCTCGTTTGAAATCGATTTGCTTCAAACAACTAAACTGTTAAAATAAAAATATTCACTAAATATTCAATAAACTATCGCCAATATTTTCCATTTTTTATTGAAAAGTGAGGTTACATTGAAAAAAGACATACTGACACTTTTGGATCTTACAAAAGAGGACTTTGAAGTGCTCTTTAAAAGAGCGGTTGAGCTAAAAGAGAAGTATAAAAACGGGATTGCAGACAGGCCTCTTGCAGGGAAAACTCTTGGCCTTATTTTCGACAAACCTTCGACCCGCACAAGGGTTTCATTTGAAGCGGCAATGGTTCAGCTTGGAGGAACACCGATTTTCATAAGTGCAAAGGATACCCAGATTGCTCGCAACGAGCCTGTTCGAGACACCGCCAGGGTACTTTCAAGATACCTTGACGGTTTGGCGATTCGGACCTATTCCCAGGATCTATTAAAAGAATTTGCCGAATTTACCACCATTCCGGTCATAAATGCCCTGACCGATCTATACCATCCGTGCCAGGTTTTAAGCGATCTCCTGACCGTGGTCGAATGCAAGGGGAGATACTATGATCTCAAAATAGCCTGGGTTGGAGACGGCAATAATGTGGCGCATTCGTGGGTAAATGCCGCGGCAGTCCTGGGCTTGAATCTTGTTTTGGCCTGTCCTGACGAGTATTTCCCTGATCAAGAGATCATGGAGAAGGCTCTGGGGAGAGGCGAAGGTAAAATTGTTGTAACCTCTGATCCTGTTGAAGCGGTAAAACATGCAGATGTTATCTATACAGATGTCTGGGCCAGCATGGGCAAGGAGAGTGAGGAAACCAAAAGGAAGAGCGTATTCGAGCCTTTTCAGGTAGATAAAGCACTTTTAGAAAATGCAGCCGAAGATGTTATCGTAATGCATTGTCTTCCGGCACACAGGGGTGAAGAGATAAGTGAAGAGGTGTTGGAAGGCCCGTATTCAGTTGTTTGGGATCAGTCTGAAAACAAGCTTCATATGCATAAGGCAATACTTGAAGTATACATGGGCAGGTAGTTTGTTGTCTATCCCGCATTTCTCACGAGCCAGAGAGGCACATTAACTGCGTTATTCAGCGCTCGAAATAGAAGTACTATGTCTTCGGGCTGAAATGCCTTGTTCCTGCACCGCTCTGGCTCGTGAGAAATCCGGGTTAGAGGAGAACCTTTTTGTTTAAACATAGAAAACTTGGTACTTTGGGCCAGGTCCCTGATAAATAGCCTTTTTCAGGGTTAATCCAAAGTCGGGTTATTTTGACCCTGATGCTTTACTTTATATTTATTACTGAATAAAGGAAATTGGTCATGTCTGATACTGTTAATAAAGTGGTTCTGGCCTATTCAGGGGGTCTTGATACATCAGTAATATTAAAATGGCTTATTGAAACTTATAGCTGTGATGTTGTCGCATTTTCAGCCGACATCGGCCAGGATGATGAGCTAAAACAAATTGAGGAAAACGCCTTAACAACAGGGGCAACCAAGGTGTATATAGATGATCTGCAGGAAACATTTGTCAAGGAATATGTTTTTCCGGCTTTTCGTGCAAATGCCATTTATGAGGGCCAATATCTTTTAGGCACATCCCTTGCCCGACCTCTAATAGCAAAACGTCAGATGGAGATCGCAAAGATCGAAGGAGCAGATGCTGTAAGCCATGGTGCAACAGGAAAGGGAAACGATCAGGTAAGGTTTGAACTCAGTTACTTTGCTATGGACCCAAATATAAAGATCATCGCTCCCTGGCGTGAATGGAAGCTTAACTCTCGCAGTGATCTGATGGCGTTTGCCGAAAAACATGGCATCAAAGTGCCGACAACACATGCAAAACCATACAGTACGGACAGCAATCTTCTTCATATAAGTTATGAAGGGGGTAATCTGGAAGATCCCTGGGAACCACCGTCTAAGGATATTTTTACCCTGACCGTTTCTCCCCAGGATGCGCCTGGTGAACCTGAAATTATTGAAATAACGTTTAAGCAGGGCGATCCTGTGGCTATAAATGAAAAAAGCATGTCCCCGGCAAATCTACTAAAGGAACTCAACAGGCTGGGCGGACGTCACGGCATCGGCAGGGCCGATATCGTCGAAAACCGTTTTGTCGGCATGAAGTCTCGCGGTGTTTATGAAACCCCCGGGGGCACCGTACTGAGGATTGCCCACATTGCCATTGAATCGATTACCATGGACCGTGAAGTTATGCACCTGCGTGATTCACTGATCCCTAAGTATTCAGAGCTTGTGTATTACGGTTTCTGGTTTTCACCCGAGATGGAACTTTTGCAGAATATGATCGACCAGACCCAGAGGAGTGTCTCCGGAGTGGTACGCCTTGAACTTTACAAGGGTGGCTGTCAGGTTCTCGGCCGTAAATCTGATGAATCGATTTACAGTGAGGATTTTGCCACTTTTGAAGATGACAGTGTTTACAACCAGAAAGATGCTGAAGGTTTTATTCGTTTGAACGCACTTAGATTGCGTATTCAGAAGATGATGAAAAAATAAAAAAGTACGGAAACAGAGGTTGTATATGACTGAAAAACCCTGGGATGGCAGGTTTACAGAAAAGACAGATAAAATCGTTGAAGATTTTACATCTTCGATAGATATAGATAAGCGGCTCTATACTTATGATATTGAAGGGAGCATTGCCCATTGCCGAATGCTTGCTAAGGCATCTATTATTTCAGAAGAGGATGCTTCATCATTGATGGAGGGACTTGGGGAGATAAAAAGAGAGATAGATCATAAAAATTTCCAATTTGATAACAGCCTGGAGGATATCCATATGCATATTGAATCCAGGCTTGTCCAGCTGGTGGGAAAAGCCGCCCAGAATCTTCATGCCGCAAGGAGTCGAAATGACCAGGTAGCCCTTGATGTGAGGATGTACTTAAGGGATGAGACTTTAAATACAATAAAGCTCCTTGTTATGCTAAGAAAGGAAATAGTCGGTCTTGCAAAAACCCATATCGATGTTGTTTTGCCGGGATACACTCATCTCCAGCGGGCACAACCGGTTCTCTTGTCTCACCACCAGATGGCGTATTATGAGATGTTTTCAAGAGATGCTGAAAGGTTCAGAGACTGTCTGAAGCGCATAAATGTGATGCCGCTTGGCAGCGCAGCCATTGCCGGGACAACATATCCCATCGACAGGGAGTATACGGCCAAGCTTCTTGACTTTCCAAAGGTATCTGCAAACAGCATAGACGCAGTCTCAGACAGGGATTTTATAATTGAATTTTTATCGGCGGCCAGTATTTGCATGGTTCATTTCAGCCGCATGTCAGAAGAGTATATTCTATGGTCTTCATCTGAATTCGGTTTTATTGAGCTTCCGGATTCTTTTGCCACCGGCAGCAGCATTATGCCTCAAAAGAAGAATCCTGACGTACCAGAACTGGTCCGCGGGAAAACCGGTCGTGTTTTTGGAGATTTAATGGCACTTTTGGCCATAATGAAATCATTGCCGCTGGCTTATAACCGTGACATGCAGGAGGATAAAGCCGCCTTATTCGGCACTGTGGATATTTTAACAGAGTGTATTGGAATTTATATAAAAATGCTTCCTAAGCTGAAGATAAACCATGAGGCTATGAGACAGGCGGCATCCACAGGATTTTTAAATGCAACAGATATGGCAGATTACCTTGTAGCCAGAGGAATGCCGTTTCGCCAGGCCCATAGCTGTGTCGGCAAGGCTGTTGGCTACGCGTTGAGCAAGAAAATGGAGCTTCATGAACTTACTCTGGAAGAGTTGAAACCCTTTTCATCTATGTTTGATAAGGACATCTTTGACGTTTTAACCACCGAAGAGATGATAAACCGGAGAAAATCTTTCGGTGGTACAGCCACAGTAAATGTACTGGCTGCCATAAAGGAGGCTGAAAAGGAACTTGTTAAACAGATGGAAGGATGATGAGAAATATGGGTTAATTATGTTAAACAATATCATAAAAAGTATGATTTTGCATTTTTCGATTGTGATTTTGCTTATCTTTTTTTGCTCAGGGTGTGGCAGGAAGGGGCCCCCCAAGCCGCCCAGCAAAGAAAAACTTTCGGCGGTCAATGATTTATCACGAACATATCATGCCTGATATAAGCCATTTTGTAGTAAATAAGGTGAGTTATGCATCATTTTACCTACCGAGACAATGAGTTGCATTGTGAGGATGTTCCCATC
>JAZFVY010000207.1:0-5934 GCA_036447975.1 Desulfobacterales bacterium | reverse complement strand
AGGAGACCCTTGATATTTATGCGCCTATTGCCGGTCGTCTCGGTATTTACTGGATAAAAAAGGAGCTCGAAGACAATTCATTTATGTATCTTCAGCCTGAAGAATATTCTAAAATAACAACCTTTATCAACAAGGACAGGGAGGAGGGCGAAAAATACATAGAAACCGTAAAAAGTTTCATTGCGAAAAAAATGGACGAACACAATCTGAAATGCGAGGTTCTAGGCAGGTACAAGTATTATTACAGCATCTATCAGAAAATGATCTCCCAGAATCTTGATTTTGAAGAAGTATACGATATTATCGCGTACAGGATAATTCTCAACACAATACCAAAATGTTATGAAGCTCTTGGGCTGATCCATTCCCTGTGGAAGCCGGTTCCCAAAAAGTTCAAGGATTATATCAGTGTTCCAAAGCCCAACATGTACCAGTCCCTCCACACAACCGTCATCGGACCTTTTGGTGAGCGTATAGAGATACAGATTCGGACCTATGAAATGGATAAGGTTGCCCAATCCGGTATTGCTGCTCACTGGAGTTACAAGGAAGGTCATCGCTTCGATGAAAAACTGAGCAAAACATTTGCCTGGATTCAAAGCCTGGTGGAAAACCAGGAAAATATCAGGGACCCGGATGAATTTCTGGAAAATGTCCGCATAGATCTTTTTCCTGACGAAGTCTATGTTTATTCCCCTCGCGGAGAAATAAAAACCGTCCCCAGAGGCGCCACTCCTGTTGATTTTGCCTACATAATTCATACAGAGGTGGGGAATCAGTGTGCTGGAGCCAAAGTAAACGGCCGGATTGTCCCGCTGCAATACGAACTGAAAACCGGAGACACTGTTGAAATTATCACATCAAAAAAACAACACCCGAGCAAGGATTGGCTGAATTTTGTCAAGACGGTCAAGGCTCGTTCCAGAATAAGACAGTGGATAAAGATTCAGGAAAAAGAACGGAGCATCACCCTTGGACGGGAGATGTGCGAAAAGGCATTTCGCAAGTACCGCCTCAATTTTCATACGCTTTTGAAATCAGAAGAGATGGAGAAGGTGGTGAAGCATTTCGGCTTTAAAAATGTCGATGATTTGATAGCAAGTGTTGGTTACGGTAAAATTACCCCCTTGCAAATCGTACGAAAAGTTGCTCCAAAACCCGAACCAGAAAAAGAGCACGACTCGATTTTAAACAAGATAATAGGCCGTGTACGGAAGAAGAAGCCAAAAGCGGGTGTGATTGTGAAGGGTGTTGATGACATCCTGATCAAGTTTGGAAAATGCTGCCAGCCGGTTCCCGGTGATCCAATAACGGGTTATATCACAAGAGGTTACGGTGTTACCGTTCACCGGACCCGTTGTGTCAATGCCTTGAAAATGAGTCCCGAACGGCAAATCGACGTGGAGTGGAATGTTGATGTTGAAGAGACGTATCCCGTTAAAATTCAGGTGCGTTCATTCGACCGGGTTGGTTTGCTTGCTGATATTGCCTCCAATATCAGCAAGAACGGAGCAAATATTATAAGCGCAAAATCGGAAACCCGGGGGAGCAAAATCGTCGAAAGTTCTTTTACAATAGCTGTTGAGGGCACCGAACATTTAAACAGGATTCTCTCGTCCATCAGGAAAGTAAAGCTTATTCAGGAAGTAAGGAGAATAGACGGTTAACCAGGATTTCTCATCCCGCTTGAAGAGGGATAATAAATCCGGGCTAAGGCGCTTTGACAACATAACCCGATTTTATACAGTTAGTGCAAACCATCATCTTTTTAACCCTGCCGCCATATAACGCCCGTACCTTTTGCAGATTTGGATTGAAACGACGTTTTGTTACATTGTGAGAGTGACTCACATTACTACCGAAAAGTGGTTTTTTCCCACATATTTCACACATTCTGGACACGTTTTTTTCTCCTTATCAAATTGGGACTCATATATTTACACATAAATAAAAAAGAGTGTAAAGTATTTTTTGAGATCTCTATTGTGAGTTCTTTTCTTCCTTCTGTTGTGCTAACATTTCTTCGCTTAGGGAAACATAATGCAAAGCCTTTTGGTAAACTTTGGCATCAGGATAGTCGGAAAGGATCAACTTGAAACGATGCAGGGCTGCTTTGTAATGTTTACTCTTGTAATAAAAAAGTCCCACATATAATTCATGTCCTGCAAGACTTTCCAGGCATTTTTTAATGTGTTCTTCGGCTTTGTTTGAATATGAATTCCCCGGAAACTGATTTTTAAGACGCTTGAAAGCATCAAGAGCCTTTTGAGCCGGGGTCTGATCCCTGTCGACGGTATCTATCTGGTCGAAATAACAGCGTCCGATCTGATAGATGACATAAGGAATGGCCTCATTACGGGGATGAAGATTTTCAAACTCTTCGTATGCGAAGATAGCATCTTCATACTCCTTTAAACTGTAATGAGCTTCGGCAATTTTCAGTTCCGCAAGGATCGCAAACTTACTGAAAGGATACCAGTCCTTAAGCTTCTCAAAGGATTCTATCGATGTCTTGAATCTCTTCTTTTTGAATTGATTCATTCCATCATCTGCAAGCTCCTCTGCTGACTTTTCTTCTTTGATCCCGGACCCAGAGCAGCCCGAAAGTATTAGCAATGAAATGAGGCCTAAAAATAAGATATTTTTCATTTTTTTGCGTTTTCGATATATTGCTCTGCTGAAAAAGCTGCGATAGCGGCGTCACCGACTGCGGTTGCAATCTGGCGTAAGGTGGTGTTCCTCACATCACCGGCGGCAAATACACCGGGCACCGACGTCTCCATATTTAAATCAGCAATAATGAAGCCTTGTTCATCGAGTCTGACAGCATCTTTCAAAAATTGGGTGTTGGGAAGTATACCTACCCATATAAAACAGCCATCAACGGAAAGTTCTGTTATATCTCCTGTTTTAACATTCTGTACGGAAATGTTTTCTACATGGGACAAACCGTTAATACCGGTTAATACAGAATTCCAAATAAATTCTATTTTATCACTGGCTAAAGCACGTTCTTGAAGAATCGCTTCTGCCCGGAGCCGATCCCTTCGGTGAATAAGGTATAACTTTTTTACAAATTTTGTCAGAAATAAACTTTCCTGCACAGCAGTATCACCGCCACCAACTGCAGCAACAACACTGTCCTTAAAAAATGGGGCGTCACAGGTAGCGCAGGAGGAAATACCTTTTCCAAAAAAAGTGTCTTCACCTGGGACGCCCAACTTTTTGGGGGAAGCGCCGGTGGCTATAATGATTGTGTGAGTCGTAATGGTTCTGTCGTTCAGGGTAATCTTTTTGATTGGATAAGACAAATCAATTGCAATTACTTCGTTGTTTTCGATATTCAGGTCAAACCTTTTGACCTGATCGGTCATCTTTTGGACCAGGTCGGGACCGCTGATTCCTTCAGGAAAGCCGGGATAGTTTTCGATTAAGTCGGAAATAACGACCTGCCCGCCTGGCACGATCTTTTCAATCAGTATTACATTTAACCTGGCGCGGGCCGCATAAAGACCGGCGGTGAGTCCGGCAGGACCACCGCCGATAATGACAAGGTCGTAATCAATGTTTTTCATTACAAGCTTCCAATTAAACTTTGCTTATCATTTCCTCGAGTTTTGATTTGGCAACAATGCCGACAACCTTATCAAGCTCTTTTCCTTTATTGAAGAAGATAAGTGTGGGGATAGACCTTATCCCGAATTTACCCGGTGTGATCGGATTGTCATCAACATTGCATTTCGTAAATTTAATTTTGTCGCCAAAAGCATCGGCAAGCTCTTCAACGATTGGCGCTATTGCCCTGCAAGGTCCACACCATGGAGCCCAGAAATCGACCAGCACCGGTTTTTCAGACTCCAACACTTCGGCTTCAAAACTGCTGTCATCTATTTCAATAACATCTTTTGCCATAACAGTATTTCCTTCCATTATTAATGGTTTAATATTAAGTTGAACTATAGTAATGTGCGTTCATATTGTCAACCTTAGAAAACAGTCAAAACAACATCTTTTGACCAATTTTTATACAGAAAATTGATAAGCCCTGTCCTAATCGAAGCTCCTAATTTGAACACTATATTCCCTTAAACAATTCCGTCTCTTTAAGTAGTCAGGAATGATTGTCCCGATCTTTTCCCAGAATTTATCGGAGTGATTTGGATAGATAAGATGGCAAAATTTTTGATATTTTTTTTAAATATAGTGGATGTACAGATTTGTGTCAATGTTGAATCATATCTCATGCATAGTTTACCTTAATGTTGCAAAAGTCGAGGGTGCTGTAGATCCAAGGCGCCAAAGGTGAAGCCATAGTAAACTATTGCAAACCTTTGGCAACGCAGGAGATGCAGTAACCTCGGCTTTCCCGAAGGGTAAACAAGACGATGATTTAAGCACTGTTTCTCGATTTCACCATGAGTGATATTTAAGAGAGTCATCGATATCAGCTCATCTTGCTGTAATTGTTGATTTATTCTTGTCTTCGTCGTGTTGTTTATGCAACGTTAGGGTTTATAAGAATTGCAACTGTTTGACACCGCAAGCCGGTTCTGCTACCTAGTGGAGCGATCCTAAAATAACAATATATTACTCAATCTGGCTCACCCCCACCCAAACCCTTACCCTTCAAGGGGGAGGTTTGGGTAGGGGTGGTTTGCCGATTGCAACAATAATTATGAAACGTGCTAATAGCTCCTATTGTTCACCAATTGAAGAGGCGCTACCTTGAAGCAGCATATACCCCGCAGTAATCTGTCTGTTGCAAAAATCAAAGGTATTGAAATCGCCTATGAAACCTTCGGAAATCCCAGCGCATCCCCCTTACTGCTTATCATGGGCCTTGGTAATCAAATGGTCTTTTGGGATGAAGAGTTCTGCAGGCAACTTGCCGTTCGTGGTTATTGGGTCATCCGCTTTGATAACCGTGACTGCGGTTTATCGACTTGGTTGGACGATGCCGGTGTTCCGGACATCTCCGCTATGAAACAACTTATAGCGCAAAGAAAAACAGCGCCGGCCCCGTACTCGCTGCGTGACATGGCTGACGATGCAGTAGGATTGTTAAGCGTCTTAAAAATCGAATCAGCGCATATTGTAGGACGTTCTATGGGCAGCATGATCGGTCAGATGATGGCCATACACCACCCAGAACGAATAAAGACATTAACATCCATGATGTCTTCCACAGGCGATCGCGGGCTTCCCCCTCCGAAACCGGACGTTCTGTCGATCCTGCTTGAACCAGAACCCACAGACCGCGAAAGCTTTGTTGACCATTCTGTCCGGATTTTTAAAGTGCTCAGCGGTTCTGGATTTCAGATCGATGAAACCCGTGTTAGAGACTGGTCCCAAGAGTCTTACAATCGCGGGCTTAACCCTGAAGGTATTGCGCGCCAGTTTGCCGCCATCATCTCAAACGGCAGCAGGAAGGAAGCTCTAAAATCCGTAACCGTACCGACCTTAGTAATTCACGGTGATGCTGACCCACTTGTACCCGTCGAATGTGGGATAGATACAGCCAATACAATTCCCGGAGCACAACTGCTTATTATTAAAGGTTTGGGCCATACGCTGGCCCATACAGCATATCCGCAAATAATTGATGCTATCGACCGCCACGCGACATATTAGGGCTAAGCTCTTATAAAATATAAGATTGAAGTCCAGATATAGACATAAGTTGAACCTATCTCAAAAATAAGATTAGTGTTCAGGGCAAGGCGCGAAACGGTGAAAAAGCGGAGCATACACGTAGTATGTGAGAATTTTGAACCGTTTCGCAACACCGCCATGGGCACTTAGATTGTTTTTGAGATAGGTTCGAGTAATTCTTGCCGCAGGAAAGGGTGTGTGTAGCATATCCTGCCACCCGATTTATTCCTAAAGTACTGCTTGATGTTGGCGGAAAGACCTTGATTGAAAGAAATATTGAAA
>JAZFVY010000206.1:0-3819 GCA_036447975.1 Desulfobacterales bacterium | reverse complement strand
AGACCGAGTGTCAAAGGGACAAATAAAAAATGAAACATGGTAGCAGCCGCAAATTGCAACCGTGAAAGTAGCACTACATCCATGAAAGCCTCCTCTTTATGGCCTTAAACCGGATTACTTATTATTTTTCCATTCTGCTTGATGTTCTTCATGAGAAATTCGGGTTAATTCATTCGAAAAACCTATGCCTGGCCTTCCAGGGTGCACCGGGTAAAGTCAATCTCTTTACCGCAACCGTCGCATAAATGTGTCCTGTTAAATTCATCTGAAAAAATCTCTTTTTCTTGTCCACATTCAGGGCATTTGCAGCTAAACGATTTTAGACTCTTGAAATCGTGAAAACCAGGGCAATGTTGTGGCGTAGACATAATATCCTCCTTTCATATAAACGCCTCTCAGCTCTTTGTACTGAAATGCGCAGCTTAAAAGTTAATTGAATTGTAACTGTTCAGGAATCTTGCCACCAAGGCACCAAGACACCAAGATTGTTGATAATTATTGATCTACTTTTTCCTAGCAATGCATTCTTTTCTTTCAGATAAGAGTGTATTTTTATTTCCTTTGTGCTTAGTGGCTGAATATTTACATTGAATTTATGGTTAAATATCTCCTTGGAATTGCATTTATAATTTCTCGGCGATTTCACGACCGTAATCCTGTGCCATCTGGGTCCCTCCTCCGAGAGAACTCGTTTTCAGCCTCAAAGGGCCGCTTACCATAGCCATTTTAAAGATGTTCTTCATTGTTTCAAAAATACGATCAGGAGCTTCTCCGCTCCATCCGAACGCACCGAATGCACCGCCGACCTTTCCTTCAAGACCGGCTTTTTCAGCAAGAAATAGCATGGTTTTCATCCCCTGTATCATGCCCCCATGATAAGTGGCCGACCCAAAAACAAGAGCATCATAGCCTTGAAGATCTGTTTCCTTTTTTATATCATTTACTTTTACAACATTTACTTCGTGACCGGCAAATCGGATGCCTTCAGCAATAAGGTTGCCTATTTTCAGGGTCTCTCCAGATCGTGTCGCACAGACAATAAGGGCTTTGGCCATTTTGTATTCTCCTTATATCCTGTTATCGGTCCCTTCATACTGACAATCCGGCGTATAACAAGTGTTGTCCAGAAATTCACATTTTTCTTTGCATGATGGACACTGATCTGGCGATGTGTCAGCTTCAAAGGTGTATCCGCAATTTCCGCATTTCCAACTGGCCATATGATCTCCTCCTTTATTCCTCTTCCTCAACTTCCCCTTTATGTTCTGTAGCGCATAGAGGGCAGAGGACGTCTATCTCCTTTTCATCTCCAATAAATTTTTCCCTCAATGCCTCAGGGCTCACATTACTGATCGTTCCGCAGGAACAACTGGGGCATTCAGCCCTTACTTTATACTTTTTTTTGACATGGGGAACTTCCTTTCTCTTATCCATCCAATGTTTCGCCGGCAGTATCAAATGTTCGCTTGCTAAGCTCGCGGTCCATCATAAACAGGCCGCCTTTAGCTTCGCCTAGAAGTTTGAGTTGTTCCAGTACATTGCCGACACTGTCTTCTTCTTCAACCTGTTCTGTTACAAACCATTGCAGAAAAATATTCGTAGCGTGGTCATGTTCGGCCACAGCCGTATCAACCAGTGCATTAATAAGGCCCGTAACTTTCTGCTCATGCTTTAACGTATCCTCGAATACAGCCCTGGGAGAATCCCATTGGGCGGGAGGCGCGTCGACCTTGGCCAGAACCACCCGCCCCCCGCGCTGGTTTATAAAGTCATAAAACTTCATGGCATGCATCAGTTCTTCCTGGGCCTGGGCGTACATCCAGTTTGCAAACCCGCCAAGATTGACGGAATTGAAGTAGGCATTCATAGATAGGTACAGGTAAGAAGAATACAGCTCGGCGTTTAACTGGTCGTTAAGCGCTTTTTGGACTTTTTCGGAAATCATATAGTCTATCCCTTCCACAAGCCATGAAGGTTGCAGTATTCACGTGCCGTGATTTGGCCTGCTTCTACATTGAAGATCGCCTCGGGTGCTTCCCCGGGATTAAGGAACTGCCGATAAACCTTGCCGTCCGCAATAATCTCAACCCATTCAATGTAATGTTTTTCTTCCATGGGATGGGCAACATCTCCCACCTTTACTTTTACTCCGCCCTCAACTTTTTCAATCACCGGAACATGCTTTTCTTTTGCCGCATCAACCGTATTTTCTACAAGCCTGCTCATCGGCTGTCCGCAACATACCAGTTCTCCATCTCCGCCATGAAGGACTTCTACAATATTCCCACAAACTTCGCATTTATATACTTCAAGTCTTTCAGCCATTTTTATCTCCTCCTTTAATAAGATAGTACGCAGATTTTCACAGATACACTCAGATTATTCTCTATCAAACATTCTGATAATCCGTGTTTATCTGTGTCCCAAAAAGTTTACCAGTTTTCCCCAAGCAGTTCAAAATGGGCCTTTGCATGGGCACATGCCGGGCATGTTTCAAGTGCTTCATTACCTTCATGAAGATAACCGCAATTGCGGCAGCGCCATGTAGTTTTCTCATCCCTCTTGAAAACTCGGCCGGCTTCGATGTTGGCTGCAAGATCAAGATACCTTTTCTCATGCTGCCTTTCCGCAACAGCAATCGCCTCAAATACCGCGGCAATGGCATCAAATCCTTCTTCACGTGCTGTTTTTGCAAAACCCGGGTACATCTCGGTATACTCGTAATGTTCACCAGCGGCTCCAGCTTTCAGGTTTTCAACGGTTGTACCTATTACACCTGCCGGAAATGCCGCCGCGATCTCTACTTCGCCTCCTTCCAAAAATTTGAAAAGCCGTTTTGCGTGCTCCTTTTCCTGGTTGGCTGTCTCGGTAAAAATATCTGCCATCTGCACATAGCCTTCCTTTTTGGCCTGACTGGCAAAATAGGTATAGCGATTTCTTGCCTGAGATTCTCCTGAAAATGCAGTTAAAAGATTTTTTTCAGTTTGAGTTCCCTTTAAACTCCCCATGTTTTTCCTCCTTTTTTTACTATTTTTAAATAAATGTGCTTATCGATGGGAATCTTAAGCCCTTTTCTGTTCTTTGTCTTTTTTCCACCAGCCTTTATAAATGTGGTTTTCTTTTTCCTTTTCCGCCAGTTTTTTTATTTTATAGGCAGAATCACGCAATACACCGTAAAGGATACCGCAACCGGTATCTTCCCGTTCAATGTCACCCTTATTTGCCAGTTTAATCATCTTTTCCACAAGATTAAGTGTTGTTTTGATATTTTCATTGCAGGGTCTCACGTGTTATCCTCTTCAAAATTTGAATACCGGTTTGATTGCCAGCGGAATAAAAATTTCCGTGCCTTTTATCCTCATTTCAAAATATAGTCAAGATTCGTGCCAAATAGGGGGGAACTTAGAAGAATAGCAGAAAAACAAGTAACATCCACATGTTGTGCTTGCCTTGCCAATGCCTGCCAACAGAAAAGAACTGAAAAATAAGACGCTTATGAGACATTTTGTTTGATAAAGACAGGGTACTTAGCAAAAAGTAGCTCTACTAAAAATTTGAACCACAATGGATTGCACGTGAGGATAAGGTTAAAAAACGTCTCATATTAATTTCTGATACATGATTGTATCATGAGACAGGGCGTGCAATTATTTATGGATCATCTCCCGATCAGTTGTAGCTAATTAAGGCAAGTCAAGTGAATAATCTTTAAGTGAGTCAGTGTGGTTCCAGACATAATTAGCCGGGGATTTAGACTTCATTGAAAAAGTTAAATTGAGTGCAGCAAAAAAAGACATAACAGAAATCGAAAGAATGTTA
>JAZFVY010000205.1:0-5485 GCA_036447975.1 Desulfobacterales bacterium | reverse complement strand
TCCCTCATTATCTTTTATGATCACCTCTTTCTCGCTGCCCAGGTCTTTTGTGGCCTCAATAGAAGCATTTAAGTAGAATACAACGCCTTCCGAACCCATAACATTCATGACTTCATCAGCCATGTCCTTGTCTTCTTTCCCAAGGATCTGGTCAGCACGATCAACAATAAAGACCTTGGTTCCCAGGCGATTAAACGCCTGTCCCATTTCTGTCCCTATGGGTCCGCCACCTAGTATTATCATCGATTTAGGCAGATGGTCCAGATAAAATATTTCCCTGTTGGTGATATAGGGGGTTTTATCCAAACCCTCTATGGGAGGAGAGGCAGGGGAGGAGCCTGAAGCGATGACCCAGTTTTTTGCTGAATATGTTTTCCCGTTCAACTGTAATGTATGCTCATCTGTAAACTTTGGTTCTCCAAATTCCACCTTGGCCCCTAATCCGCAGAATCTTTCCTCAGAATCATGTTTTTGAATTATGTCTATAACGGATTTGATCCTTTTAGATACCTGCTTAAAGTCGGCCGGGGGCACATCAGCTTGAGGCAGTCCGAATTTCTTAGCATTTTTCATCATGTGATAAACATGAGCCGTTTTGATCAACGTTTTGCTGGGAACGCATCCAAAATGCAGGCAGTCACCACCCAGTTTTTTTTCTTTTTCTATGAGCAAGGTTTTAGCACCAAGCTGGGCGGCACCGGACGTAACGGTTAGTCCCGCCGAGCCACCTCCTATAATTCCAATATCGAAATCGTAATCAGACATGATATCCTCTCAAATTGTTAATCAGTTACCTAATACATAAACGTTATACACCCACCATCCAGTCGAAATCTGATATAAGGCCAGTACCAAAATAGTCAGATTAACAAGGCCATGGACAAATGGAAGGAATGTACGCTTTTTTTTCTTTCGATTCATATGCAGGCCGGAAAATAGCCCAAAAAGTATAAGGGGTAGTATTACCAAAGCAACTTCGCCGTGGATTCCTGTTACTAAAAATCCATGCCAAGTCATATATACGATACTCACTCCACCCAGTATACCGGCCAGCCAACTTGCCATTACGATCTTTCCCAAAAGCACATGCCGTTTCCAATTGAATTTCACTTTTTGTTTTAGATGAAGGGACCGAAATCGCTGAACACCGAGATAGAAAACATATAAGCCTAAACATGTGGCAGATAATTGAATGATTGGATGGATACTCAGCAAATCTCTATTTCCTTATTTTTGAGATGGTTTGTAATTAAATCAGGGGTCGGGGAGTTTTTTCGTAAAACAGCCCCATGGATAATATAAACTCCCCGACTGCCCAATTAAATATTATTTAAAATCGTGCACAAGGATGAAGTCGTTTTTTGCCCTTGTTCCGTGACATCCAATACAGCCCTTGGGTTTTCCGAATTTATCCGCTTTTCCTTCAAGCGTATATTTGGCCCAGAACCAATCTCCGTCATTTGGGTTGTAACCATTGGTTTTGTACATCACTGTAATGGCTTTCAGTGCGTTGTCCTTACCATAATTCTCTTTGACTTGGATCGAACCGTACTGCACCGGTGGCCCTAAAGAATTCACAGCACGGTCGTTGACATAAACCTTATGTAACGGTCCGTGAGGAGCTCGACCTGGCTGCATTCCCTGGTGATCCGACCAAAAAGACCACTTGGTATAGGGCGAAGTTTCTGTGATATACTTCCATAGAGCATCAGGATCAGGGCCTGGCATTTCCGCAAGTGCGATTGAACCTATAACCATGCCCACTGTAAAAACGATAATACTTGCTACAGTAATGGATTTCTTCATTTTTTCTCCTTTCTTTTAGGTTAAATTATAATTAATGCTGCAAAACATTATGGCAATGCATCCTACGTGTATGCTCCGCTTTTTCACCGTTTCGCGCCTTGCCCTGAACCCTAATCTTATTTTTGAGATAGGTTCTAATAAAACTCTCCGACTGTCCAGTTATTTCAATATCAGCGAATCCGGATGTTTCTTTTTCCATTTCCTCCACCGAGTATCTTCGGAAGAGATCTTGGGGAGCCAACGTTTGAAGTATTGACCCTGAATTCCCATTAGCCCCTTTCTATAGGGGTACCAGAGCGTTTCGGTTTCCTTGTCATATAAAACAAACGTACTTTTGTAGGTCCAACCGGAAGGCGCAAGTGTCAACAACCGACCATCAATTTCCCGGCTGTACACAGCCGCTAAATTGACAAGAGGTCAGTACCCGACCGCAATCTTTTTATCGATAATCTGAGTATTGGCAATTTCATGATACCTGAGTTTTGGAACAGAGTAGGCCCGTGCCTCTGTACCGTCTGCAATACCTATAACTCGGGGATTTTGAAAATTTGAAGAACTGCCGTCACTTAAATAGGAGTCGTCAAGTGGAGTAAATGCATTTTTACCGATTCCATACTGGAACCCTTCAGGTTTAAACCCGATCGATTTTGCCTGGGTAAGATCCCATCGCTCACCTGTTTGATCTTCTATATATGTTTTCTCCCCTTCATGAATAACAAGGGCAGCGGCAGAAACTGAATACATAAAGCAGAGAATGATAAAAGTAATAACAAAATTTTTCATTATATTGACTCCAATTACGATTTGTGCGTTTTCAATTGTCAGAGAAAAATTCTAAAAGAATGGAAAAAGGATTTTTTATGTTTGTCGTGTTAAGTCTCAAATCCTTACAAGAATAAATAAAAATAAAAAAATCGATAAAACTCCCCGACACCTCAACTAGTCAGGACGCATAAATTGAGCACTTTTGCACGGCCATTGCCGCTTCCTGCAAGGCTTCGGCAAAGGTCGGATGGCCGTGAATAGTGCGGGCAATATCTTCGGAACTTGCGCCGAATTCCACAGCCAGCACACATTCAGCGATCATGTCCGCTGCGCGCGGTCCGATAATGTGCACGCCCAAAATTCGATCTGATTTTGAATGAGCGATCAGCTTGACAAAGCCGTCTTTTTCTCCCATACACCGGGCGCGTCCTGCACCGGAGAAAGGATATGAGCCCACACAATAAGGAATATTACGCTCTTTTACCTGTTCTTCGGTTAGGCCGACACTGGCAACCTCCGGCCAGGTATAGACCACCGCCGGAATAGCATCGTAATTTACTTCCCCGGGGAGACCGGCAATGCATTCGGCAGCGGCAATACCTTCTGCCGAGGCTTTATGGGCCAGCATGGGCCCAGGTATTAGATCACCGATGGCATAGATTGTGTGAATATTTGTGCGATAAGATTCATCCACCAATACATGGCCGGTGCTAGAGTCGATTTTTACCCCGATCTCTTCCAGTCCCAGATTCTGTGTCAAAGGCCGTCGTCCCACAGCCACAAGAAGACGATCACAGGACAAGGCCTCTTTTTTGCCGTCGGCTTCAAGAGTCATCCGGACCTTGTTTTTGGAAATTTTGGCTCCGGAAACCATGGTGTTCAAGCGGATTTCAAAACCCTGCTTTCTGAGAATGCGATCCAGGGTTCGGGACACCTGTCCATCAAGAGTAGCGGCAATCTGAGGAAGCATTTCAACCACGGTAACTTTTGCGCCCAGGCGCAACCATACCGCCCCCAGTTCCAATCCGATATAACCGCCCCCTACAATTCCAAGATGCTTGGGAACTTCTTTAAATTCCAGGGCTTCGGTAGAAGTTATGATCCATTTGCCGTCGAATTCAAGGCCCGGGACCTGTACCGGTGTACTGCCGGTCGCCAGAATGATAGAACCGGTTTCCAGTATCCGGATATTTTCCTTGCCAGAAGAACCGGTATTTTCCGATACCTCCACGCGATCCTCACCCACAATGCGGGCCGTGCCATGAAAAATCCGAATATTGTTTCCCTCCAGAAGTTTTCGAACATTATCGGTGAGCTCTTCAACGACCTGTTCTTTGCGAGCCATCATGGTGGAGAGATCCAGGCTCAACTTGCCTGTTTTAATACCGTGATCTGCAAAGTGATCCCTGGCCAGGTGGAAGTATTCACTGGAGTCAAGCAGGGCTTTACTCGGGATGCACCCGACATTTAGGCAAACCCCGCCAAGACGGGCATCCTTTTCAACGCAGGCCACTTTCAAGCCGAGCTGGGCAGCACGTACGGCAGCCACATATCCCCCGGGGCCAGTACCAATTACGATAAGATCATAAATTTCTTTCTTAGTCATATTAAATCTCCATCATTATCCGTTCAGGATTTTCAATATATTCCTTGATCCGTAATAGAAAGGTGACCGCTTCTCTGCCGTCCACAATGCGGTGATCATAACTAAGGGCTACGTACATCATGGGCCGGATTTGCACTTCATCATCGACAACCACGGGCCGTTTTTCGATCTTGTGCATTCCTAAAATACCGCTTTGAGGCATATTCAAAATCGGGGTGCTGAGCAGAGAACCAAAGATGCCGCCGTTAGTGATAGTAAAAGTACCACCCTCAAGATCTGCCAGTTCAAGGCGATTGGTTTTAACTTTTTCCACATAATCGACAATGGCCTGTTCGAGTTCTGCAAAACTTAAGCTTTCAGCATTGCGGACTACCGGCACCACCAGGCCTCGTTCGGTGCCGATAGCAATACCTATATGATAGTAATGGTGGTAAACAATCTCCTTTCCGTCAATAAATGCATTAACCTCGGAGAATTCTTTAAGGGCTTCAACGCTTGCTTTGATAAAAAAAGACATAAACCCCAAAGATACACCGTACTTTTTCTGGAAGGCTTCCTTGAACTGAGCCCGAATGGTCATGGTGTGACTCATGTCGATCTCGTTAAAGGTGGTGAGCATAGCGGTGTTTTGCTTGGCCTCCAGAAGGCGGGATGCAATTCGCTGCCGAATCGGGCTCATTGGTTTTCGACTAATCTCTTGTGCTTTGGACAAACTATACTCTTTTAATACTTCAGGTATTGCAAGCTCCCGAGAGGGAACAGCTTTTTGGGCCTGTTCCAGATAGAGCAGAATATCGCCTTTAGTGACCCTGTTGCCCGGTCCGGTACCGGTGATTGCCGACAATTCAACATTCTTTTCAGCAACCAACCGTCGAACAGATGGCGGAAGGATTTGCCGTATAAGTGGCGGAGCCGGTTCCGCTGATTCAGACTCGGGCTCAGCCAACGCTGGTGCCGGTTCCTCCGGCGCAACAGGTGGTGCCGGAGGCAGTTCTCCTTCTTTTGGCGGTGTCGGTTCCGTGGGGTGTACGGGAACGGCCTCGGTGGTGATAATCCCCACAACAGCGCCGATGGCGATTGTCTCATTCTCTGGAACCATCTTCTTTACTACTCCATCAGCTTCAGCCACGATTTCCAGGGTGACCTTGTCGGTTTCGATAACAAAGAGAGGTTCGTCTTTTTGAATCCTGTCGCCGTCCTTTTTGTACCATTCGACAATAACCGCTTCCTGCACCGACTCCCCAACACTGGGGATCTTAATTTCTATTTCCATGAAAACTCCTTTGCCATTATAGCCCCAAGTTCAAA
>JAZFVY010000204.1:0-5966 GCA_036447975.1 Desulfobacterales bacterium | reverse complement strand
ACGATTCACAGTCTCATACTCAACATGCGCCGTCGCTATGGTGATACCACGCTCCTTCTCTTCAGGAGCCTTGTCTATCTGGTCAAACGGAACATACTCCGCCATACCCTTCATCCCCATGAGCTTCGTTATCGCCGCCGTCAGGGTCGTCTTGCCATGATCTATATGCCCTATCGTGCCTACATTAACATGCGGCTTGGTCCTCTCAAACTTTTCCTTCGCCATCTTTTTTGTCCTCCATTTAAATCGGATTAACGATGAATAATTTATGATGGTTCCGTAAAAAATACGGTAAAACAGACCAGTTAAATATCCGGGTTAACTGATGCAAAAACACCCGAAAAACTACCAGCGATAATGAGCAAACGCCTTGTTTGCATCTGCCATCTTATGGGTGTCATCTTTCTTCTTAACAGCGGCCCCTTTCTTATTAGCCGCATCTAAAAGCTCTGCCGCCAGTTTATTAGCCATACTTTTTTCAGACCTTTTGCGAGCAAAATCTATTATCCATCTAATCCCCAGAGCCGTTCTTCTGGATGGCCGCACTTCCGTCGGAACCTGATAGGTGGAACCCCCAACACGACGCGACTTGACCTCAATCATCGGCTTCACATTTTCAAGCGCCTGTTCAAAAATCTTGACCGGCGATTCATTTGTTTTTTGCTTGATGATATCAAAGGCATTGTATAGAATCGACTCTGCGATACTCTTCTTCCCGTCTCGCATGATAGATTTTGTAAATTTTGAAACAAGTTTATTGTTATACTTGGAATCGGGTATAATTACCCGCTCAGGGACTTCTCTTCTTCTAGGCATATGTTACACCACTGTTGTTATCTATTTAGGCTTCTTTGATCCGTATTTTGATCTGCCCTGTTTTCGATCCTCGACCCCAAGTGTATCAAGGGTGCCCCTAACGATATGATACCTTACACCAGGCAGATCCTTTACGCGTCCTCCGCGAACCAGAACAACCGAATGTTCCTGAAGATTATGCCCAATACCTGGGATATATGCTGTGACTTCAATACCGGTAGTAAGTCTGACCCTGGCGACCTTCCTCAAGGCAGAATTTGGTTTCTTGGGCGTTGAAGTATATACGCGTGTGCAAACCCCTCTTTTCTGGGGAGATCCCTTAAGTGCCGGAGTATTAGTCTTTTTCTTTATTCTCTTTCTTCCCTTCCTTACTAACTGGTTAATGGTCGGCATTTTTTCCCCTAAATCCTTGTATATTCATAAACACAGATAACGTATCGGCAAAATGTCCATTATTTAATATATATTGTCAGATTGTCAAGTCTTTTATACAGCATGTTATTTAAAAATCGTATTAATTTAGCTTTTTGAAAAACGTGTTCCACAAGCATTCAGGTGATCCGGTTTCAAAGCGGGTAAAAAGTTTGACACGGTTTTAAAACCAGATTATCTGAATGCGATAATGTTTGCAAAGGGCTAAAATGTTACCAAATTTTCCGGCATACCAGACAGTCAATTATTAACCCGGCTCAACCTCCACGCTTCTGTATTCAGCAAGGCCGGTCCCTGCAGGGACAATTCTTCCCATTATAACATTTTCCTTAAGGCCCATCAGATAATCTTCCTTAGCGGCAATGCTTGCATTTGTAAGGACTTTTGTCGTCTCTTGAAATGAAGCAGCCGAAATAAAGCTATCAGTGGAAAGTGATGCTTTAGTAATCCCCAGGATAAGGGGTTCGGCAACAGCAGGTTCTTTTCCTTTTTTGATCACTTCCTGGTTGGCGTCATCAAATTTGATTCTATCGATCTGCTCTTCGGTAATAAAATCGGTATCCCCTGGATCAATAATCTTAACACGCCGCATCATCTGCCGTACAATAACCTCGATGTGCTTGTCATTTATCCGGACACCTTGTAAGCGGTAGACTTCCTGAACCTCATCAACAAGATAGCGAGCCAACGCAATTTCACCCTTGATATTTAATATGTCCTGGGGAATGGCAGAACCGCTTATCAGCGCATCACCCGCTCTGACGTAATCACCTTCATAAACGTTTATATGTTTACCACGGGGAATCAGATAATCCTTCTTTTCGCCAACATCAATCGGCGTAACGGTAACTTTCTGTTTCCCTTTTTTCGTGGCTTTTGATATGGAAACATAGCCGTCGATTTCACTCAAAACAGCGGTTTCTTTTGGCTTTCTCACTTCAAAAAGTTCAGCCACTCTTGGAAGACCACCGGTGATATCCTTGGTTTTAGTTGTTGCCCGGGGCAGCTTTGCTATGACGTCACCGGCTTTTACCTTATCTCCTTCTTCAACCAGCAAAATAGCATCGGTAGGCAGATAATTGCGAGCCATTCCAGACGACTCCGGCAGTTTGGCAGTCTTGCCATCTTTGTCCTTGATAGAAATCCTTGGACGTTCCTCACCGCTTTTGGATTCTATGATGGTGCGGCTCGATTTTCCGGTAACAGCATCGACTTTTTCCTGCATTGTCTTGCCGGCTATAATATCCCCGAATTTTACGATTCCGTCAACTTCTGTAATAATTGGTGTTGCAAACGGATCCCAGGTTGCCAAAAGAACTCCATCCTTAACCTCAGCGCCGTCTTTGACCACAAGATGGGCACCATAAATTACCGGAAACCGTTCCCGTTCCCGACCGATCTCTCCGATTATGGCAATCTCACCTCCCTGGCGGTTCATAACGACAAACTCGTTTTTAGCTTTTTCAACCACATTGAGATCCATATATTTTACCGTTCCATCTGTCTTGGCTCTGACATCAGCCTGTTCAACCCTTCGGCTGGCCGTCCCGCCAATATGGAACGTACGCATGGTTAACTGGGTTCCGGGTTCACCGATGGACTGGGCTGCCAAAATTCCGACTGCTTGCCCTAATTCAACTTTTATGCCATGGGAAAGATCTCTGCCATAGCACTTGGCACACACCCCACGTTTGGTCTTGCATGTCAAGACGGACCTGATCTTTACACTGCTAATTCCTGCATCTAGTACGGCCTTAACAGACTCTTCGTCCAAATCCTCTCCAGCCCTGAGAACAACTTCATCTGTAAAAGGATCATGGATATCCTCTATGGCAACACGCCCTAAAATACGTTCTTCGAGATGCTGAATGACTTCACCGCCCTCCATCAGGGATTCAACCTCAACACCTATCATCGATCCACAGTCTACTTCCAAAACAATACAGTCCTGGGCAACGTCAGCAAGACGCCGTGTAAGATACCCCGAATTAGCGGTTTTCAAGGCCGTATCTGCAAGGCCTTTTCTGGCACCGTGGGTGGAAATGAAATATTGAAGTACGGAAAGGCCTTCCCTGAAATTAGCGGTGATAGGGGTTTCGATGATTTCACCGGATGGTTTTGCCATCAGGCCCCGCATTCCTGCAAGCTGACGCATCTGATCCTTGCTGCCCCTGGCGCCAGAATCCGCCATCATAAAGATGGGGTTTATACTTTCTTCTACAACAGGCCTTCCTTTTTCATCCATGACAGGATTCCCTTCATGGTCTGTTACAGGAGCCACTCGCATGGCCGACATCATCTCATTTGCCACATCGTCGGTTGCCTTTGCCCATATATCGACAACTTTGTTGTATTTTTCACCCCGGGTGATAAGGCCCTCGGTATATTGATGGCCGATCTGTTCAACCTGCTTCTCGGCACTTTTCAGAATATCCCATTTGGCATGCGGGATGATCATGGCGTCAATGGAGATGGAAAGCCCGCCCTCGGTTGAGTATCTGTAACCGATATCTTTCAATCTGTCTGAAAGGATGACTGTAGCCTTTGGTCCCAAATTTCTGTACGCATAATCGATAAGCTCGCGAACTGTATTTTTATCCTTGACATTGTTAACCGCCGAAAAAGGTATCTCGGGTCGTTTGTCGATCACTTTAAAAACATGATAGGCTTCATCTGCAAAAACAATGCCGCTTATCTCTCCCTCTTCAAGAGCGAAGACATTGTCAGTGTCTTCATCCGAAGTGCTTAATATCCGCCTGAATTCGTCCTTTCTGAACAGGCCTATAAGTCCTTGATTATCCCGATCAAGGCCCTGGGAATATTGGGCCACCATATCAGTAAAAGCTGCATTTGCCTGTAACTTTTCAAGAACGGTTTTTGCCTCTTCTTCTTCAAAAACCTTGATATGGCTGACCATCATGATGTTACCCTTGGGTATGATTTCCCACAACAGGATACGCCCCACGGTGGTATTATACCTTTCTCCGTTCATTCGAACGACAATATTGGCATGAAGATCTACAACCTTGGAATCATACGCACATCGGACCTCTTCGGGATTGGCAAATATTTTGCCTTCACCTTTGGAACCGTTGATCCCTCTTGTCATGTAATAGATGCCGAGAATAATATCCTGGCTCGGTACAATAATAGGACTCCCATTTGCCGGAGAAAGGATATTGTTGCTGGACAGCATCAATACCCGGGCCTCTATCTGAGCCTCAACTGAAAGGGGTATATGGACAGCCATCTGGTCGCCGTCAAAGTCAGCATTAAATGCAGTGCAAACCAACGGGTGAAGCTGCAAGGCCTTGCCTTCAATGAGAATCGGTTCAAATGCCTGAATACCCAAACGATGGAGGGTGGGGGCGCGGTTTAAAAGAATAGGGTACTCCCTTACCACCTCATCCAATGTGTCCCAAACCTCCGGAAGCTCCTTCTCCACCATCTTCTTGGCGCTTTTTACCGTTGACACGAGCCCATTTTGCTCAAGACGATAATAAATAAACGGCTTGAACATCTCCAGGGCCATCTTTTTCGGCAGACCGCATTGATGTAACCTGAGATTCGGTCCTACAGTGATAACGGTACGACCTGAATAGTCGACCCTTTTACCCAAAAGATTCTGCCGGAAACGCCCCTGCTTGCCTTTCAAGGTGTCACTTAAAGACTTTAACGGTCGTTTGTTACTTCCCGTAATCACTCTGCCGTGCCGTCCATTGTCAAAGAGAACGTCCACAGATTCCTGTAGCATCCTTTTTTCATTACGAACAATAATGTCAGGAGCTCTTAAATCGATAAGGCGTTTTAAACGATTATTACGGTTGATGACCCTGCGATAAAGGTCATTGAGGTCAGATGTTGCGAATCTCCCCCCCTCAAGGGGAACGAGTGGCCGTAAATCCGGCGGAAGAACCGGAATTACATCCATAACCATCCAGGACGGATCTATGCCCGATCGCCTGAATGCATCGACGATCTTGAGCCGTTTGGACAGTTTTTGCCGCTTCGCCACAGAGCCGGTGGAACGAATATCAGCTTTCAGTTCCTTATATACAGCTTCGAGATCGAAATTTGCCAGCAGCTCCTTGACGGCCTCAGCCCCTATCCCTGCTTCGAATTTCGTACCGTAAATCTCGCGTGCTTCTCGATATTTTTCGTCCGATAATAATTGAAGACGGCTAAGACCCGTATCCTTCGGATCGATGACAATGTAACAGTCAAAATAAAGCACTTTTTCAATATTTTTGAGCGTCATATCTATCAAATTGCCGATCTTGCTAGGAAGACTTTTCAGAAACCAAATATGGGAACAAGGGGTTGCCAGCTGGATGTGGGCCATCCGCTCCCTCCGAACCTTTGACTGGATTACCTCCACCCCGCATTTTTCGCAAATGACTCCCCTGTGTTTCATACGCTTATACTTGCCGCAGTTGCATTCGTAATCCTTTGTGGGTCCGAAAATCTTGGCACAGAAAAGGCCTTCTCGTTCGGGTTTAAAGGTTCGATAATTGATTGTCTCCGGCTTTTTAATCTCACCATGGGACCATTTTAGAATCTGCTCCGGTGATGCCAGGGCAATCTTAACACCGGAATAACGGCTAGGATCCGTCGGTTTGGCGAAAAAATCGTATAGAGTTTCCATTTATTTTTTCCTGTTACGGGTTGAAAGTAAAAAATCTTGGCCTACAGGACCAGGTTTTCAAAAAGCTAAATTT
>JAZFVY010000203.1:0-9170 GCA_036447975.1 Desulfobacterales bacterium | reverse complement strand
GACGAGATTCATGAAGACGAAGCAGCAGCCATTATGGCCGATGCGCTGAGCGGAGAGGGCGTGAGCTGGAAAAACGAACCCAGGGAAGGCAAAATCGGTCTGGAAGCGCAAAGAGACGGGTTGCTGACCGTCGACACCGCGGCCCTTGCGGCCTTCAACATGATCGATGAGGTGATGTGCGCCACGCTGCACAACCATACGCTGGTAAACGCGGGTGATCTGGTGGCAGCCACCCGGGCCATCCCATTGGTGATGAAACGGGTCCCTGTCGAGCGTGCCGGTGCAATTGCCGGGCAAAACGGGGGAGTGGTTTCGGTCCGAACCCTGAAACAGGCCAGGGTCGGCCTGACCATCACGGGAAACGAGGTCTATCACGGTCTTATCCAGGACCGCTTTGCCCCCATCCTGTCCGAAAAGATTGCCGCGCTCGGTTCTCGAGTCACCGGGATCGAGTTTGCACCGGATGATGCTGAGATCATCCGCCAGGCCATATGCAATCATTTGGACAATGGATGTGATCTATTGCTTTTGAGCGGTGGAATGAGTGTCGATCCCGACGATGTTACCCGGCATGGCATTCGTCTCGCCGGCGCCGATGAAATCCATTACGGTGCGGCGGCCCTTCCCGGAGCCATGTTCCTCATGGCCTATCTCGGGGAGGTGCCGTTGATGGGAGTCCCGGCCTGCGGCCTGCATCACCGAGCCACGGTGCTGGATCTGGTGCTGCCCAGAATTCTATCCGGTGAGCGAATCGGAAAAGCGCAGCTCGCCTTTCTCGGTCACGGCGGGCTTTGCCGGGATTGTCCGGACTGTACCTATCCTCATTGCTCATTTGGCAAAGGTTCCTAAAATGATGACGAAAAACAATGCTCAAAAAGAAACCGGTAAAATCGTCGCCGTATCCGTCAGCCTGAAAAATGGCGTTAAAAAGACCAATATACGCTCGGGAAGATTGGTGGAAAATCACGGTCTGGAAAATGACGCCCATGCCGGAGACTGGCATCGACAGGTCAGCCTGCTCGCTCTGGAAAGCATCGTCAAGATCCGTGGAAAAGGCCTTGAGGTCGGTCCCGGCGATTTCGCCGAAAATATTACCACCGAAGGCATCCGACTCTGGGAACTGCCGGTGGGCACCCGGATGAAACTGGGAGGAGACGCACTTGTAGAAGTGACGCAAATCGGTAAGGAATGCCATGATCGCTGTGCCATTTTTCATCAGGTTGGCGACTGTGTCATGCCGCGGGAAGGCATTTTTGCCCAGGTCCTCAAAGGCGGCGAAATTAAACCCGGAGATTTCATTACCTATGAAACGTCTTGTTGATACTTATGGTCGTCAAATAGACTATTTGCGCGTATCTATCACTGATCGCTGTAATCTACGCTGCCTTTATTGTTCGCCTTTTGACGAGCGGCGGCGATATTTCCAGCCGGAAATTCTTTCTTTCGAAGAGATTGTGCGGGTGGTGGAGGCTGCCGTTGATGTGGGTATTTCAAAAATTCGAATCACCGGCGGAGAACCCCTGGTAAGGCGGGGGGTCGTAGATCTTTGCCGGATGATTGCCGGCTTTCCGGGGGTTCAAAGCTTGGCTCTGACCACCAACGGCGTTTTGCTGGATGAAATGGCGGCACCACTGGCGGCGGCCGGTGTACAGCGAATAAATATCAGTCTCGATACCTTGCATCCGCTGAAGTTCCTAAAACTTACCGGTTACAACGGCTTGGCGCGTGTTCTTAACGGCATCGCGCGGGCCGAGGCGGCGGGGCTTAACCCGGTCAAACTCAATACGGTGGTGATGCGCGGAGTCAATGATGACGAGCTGGTCGATCTGGCACAAATCACATTGCACAAACCCTATCACGTCCGATTCATCGAACTCATGCCCAGTGCCGGTTGGCCCAAAGGCGAGTATGAAAAACATTTTATACCGATTGAAGAGATCGTTAAAACGATTAAAACCCTCGGCGATCTCCGTTTGGAGCATGCCGTCGATTCTTACGGGCCGGCCCGTCTTTGCTCTCTGCCCGGCGGCGTAGGCAGCGTGGGGTTCATCGCGCCGGTTACCCGGCATTTTTGTAAGGCGTGTAATCGGCTGCGGCTGACTGCCGACGGGAAACTGCGAACATGCCTATTTGCCAGCGAGGAAATCGACATCAAACGGGCAATAAGATCCGGGGCATCGAACGAAACATTGGCAGAAATTCTCCAGAAGGCCGTGGCAAGCAAGCCGCGAGGCCACGGGTTAAGCGATCAAAACGACGGGTGGGCAAAAGGAAGATTAATGCGTGCCATCGGAGGATAAACAATGTCATCAAAACAAAAAATTGATTCTCTGCGTCTCGGCGGTGAATATAAATTGCTCTACTATTATACGTAATCGTACTTAGATTAGGTGTACTTGGAAAGGAGGTTTGTATGTTTGGAATCGGAGTGCCGGAATTGGCCATTATTCTCATCATTGTTCTATTAATATTCGGTGCCGGCAAGATACCGGAGATCGGTGCCGGTATCGGTCGCGGTATCAAGAATTTTAAAACGTCAATTGCCGAGCAGGAAGATAAACCGCAGCAGGTGGATCAGGGTAAGACTTCTTAGTGCTCAAAAGGAAATTATCCTTCATTTGACGAGGTCCGGAGTTGGAAAAATGGTGAATATTAAATTAAGATCAAGCCAGTGGATTGTTGATGAACATAATAATATCATCATCGGCAAAGGCAGAATGGAAATTTTGGAGAGCATCGAAAAAACAGGATCAATGAACCAGACCGCCAAACAGATGGAAATGTCATATAAGGCGGTTTGGAGCAAAATCAAAACCACGGAGAAGAACTTAAGCGCCAAAATAGTGCATGCCGATAGAAAAGACGGCACGCGCCTAACCAGGGAAGGTAAGGAATTATTAAAAAAATACAGGCTTTTAGTAAAAGAATGTATGTCTGCTGATGATAAAATATTTGATAGCATTTTCAATAAAAGATGAATTCGAGAAGATTCGAATTCATTACGTTTTAGGTTTTAAGTGTTAGGTGTTAGATCATGGTTTTACAATTATTTACAAATACTTAAAACTTAAAACGGAGGATAAAATTGAGAGATATAATGGGTAAAAATAACCAGCAAAATCAATCTTTTAATATGATTGGGGGGAAATCACCCCCTGTTGTCTCAGTTGTCGGGTATTCCGGATCAGGAAAAACCACTTTGCTGGAAAAACTGATTTCCGGACTCAAAGATCGAGGCTATTCCGTTGGGACCATAAAACATGACGTGCACGGTTTTGAAATGGACCGGCAGGGCAAGGACAGCTGGCGGCATAAAAAGGCCGGCGCGTCTGCTACCATAATTTCTTCACCTTACCAGATCGGCATGGTCAGGGATGTCGATCACGACCACAGGCCTGTGGAACTTATGGTGCTTCTACCCGATATGGACATTATTCTAACGGAAGGTTACAAAAAAGAAAATCTGCCGAAATTGGAGGTTTTCAGATCCCAGATTCACAAAGCCCCGTTATTCAAGGGTGACAAAACGTTGCTGGCACTGATCAGCGACGATCCGATTGATTTGGGCGTGCCTCGATTTTCTTGCGACGACGGCCAAAGCATGGTCGATTTTCTGATAAAGCATTTTAACCTTGAAAAGGACGTTTCTTTATCTCAAAGAAAGGCCGCTTCATGAAAATAGAAGTCTATATCGGCCAAGATCTTAACTTTTGCACCAAGTTTTTGTAACAAACTCAGTTGCAAGTGCGAGACAGAGGCTTAATGCTGGTTCCTGGATGATGGATAAAATAGAGAGACCTTTGAAAAATGCTCAATTTTGTTCAAGTTCAAGGAAGGCGAAAATTTTAACCACAGGAATACATGGAGTATTTTGAGGATTTAAATTTGAGCCTGACACAGAAATTGGGGAAAAGGGGGCGTTTTGCAAAGGTCTCAAAGATAGAGTGAGCCGGCTTCGGCATAGTATCTTGGCAACGACGGCTGAAAGCGATTCCTTACTGTATCCAGTATCAGGTTTTTTAACTTATGGAAGAACTTGTAATTTCACCCTATATTTTAGCGGCGCTGTTTTTTACAGTGGCTCTGGTGTATTCATCGGTGGGCCTGGGGGGCGGGTCATCATACACGGCCCTGATGGCGATTACCGGCGTCAGTTATGTTGCCATTCCAACTATATCATTAACGCTGAACCTGTTTGTCACTTCCGTCGGCAGTTTTAATTTTATTCGTAAAAAACACGCCCGCACAGAACTCATTTTACCGTTTTTTGCTTCCTCGGTTCCCATGGCTTATCTGGGTGGGTCTCTCAAACTGCCCAAAGAGATTTTTTTCTGGATTTTACTTATCAGCCTGATCTTTGTGGCCGTAAGGATTTATGGCTGGGAAAATCTGTCGTTTTCGCTGAATATCGGAAAAACACAAAAGATAATACTCTCATTGGTCGCAGGAGCCGCATTAGGATTCGTGGCCGGTACAGTCGGCATCGGCGGCGGCATCTATTTGGTGCCGTTGATTATCATTTTGGAGCTTGGTTCAGCAAAGGAAGCAGCGGCCTGCGGCGCTGTTTTCATTTGGCTGAACTCTTTGTCGGGCTTAATTGCACGACTCCAATATCATCGAGTAGATGCAAATGCATTTTTGCCGCTTATCGCTGCAGTGCTCCTTGGAGGATTTCTGGGATCGTTGCTGGGATCGTCGAAATTTACGCCCCGTACGATGGAAAAACTCTTGGGAGGAATCGTTGTTATCGCCGTTGTTTTTCTTACAAGAAGGATATTCAACTTTTTATGAAACGGACAACGCCGAAAAAATTTATTGGATTTCAGACGGCTCTGGAACGTACTCTTGCTAACATCAAGCCACTTGAAGCCGTTGAAATGGCCCTTGCTGAGAGTGTTGGTTTCATATCGGCTGAAAAATTGCGGGCGCGTGTCGATTCTCCCTCGGCGGATGTTTCCATGAAAGACGGCTATGCCGTGCGTTCGGCGGATATTGAAGGAACCTTATACAATACTGCCGTAAGGCTGAGACTGGATGGTGTGGCCGCGGCCGGGGAAAAAAGGCGTTTGGCAGTTGGACCGGGCAGTGCTGTGCGAATATTGACGGGTGCGCTGCTGCCAGAAAATGCGGATGCAGTCGTGGCCGAAGAATTTACCCAATGCAACGATGATCATGTCTGGATTGAAGCCCACGCCGAGCCGGGCCGCAACATTCTTTACCGGGCCAGCGACATTGCCAAAGATAAAGTCCTCATTGAAGCCGGCCATGAGCTAACCCCTGGAAAGATCGGTTTTCTGGCTGCGGGAGGACACGAAAGCATCAGGACGTATCGCAAACCGCAAGTGGCACTGATCGCCACAGGGGATGAATTGGTTTTTCCGGGTCAACCTTTAACGGAAGGAAAACTTTATGCCAGCAATATGCTGACACTGAATGCCTGGTGCAGGCGTTACGGTTTCGTAACCGAATTCGATATTATTATTGATGAAGAAAACATGCTCAAAGAAAAACTTTTGTCGGATTTGAGCCACAATGATGCTGTAATTACCAGTGGGGGTGCCTGGTCAGGGGACCGGGATTTGATGGCGCGGGTGTTGGATGAATTGGGCTGGGAAAAAATTTATCACCGTGTGCGGCTGGGCCCCGGCAAGGCTGTCGGCTTATGGATTTCCCAGGAAAAGCCGGTGTTCGTACTGCCGGGCGGCCCGCCTTCGAACCTGGTTGCTTTTCTCCAACTGGCCCTGCCGGGTATTTTAAAACTGGCGGGCTGTAAGGCCCCCGGACTGCAACAGATCAAAGCAGAGCTGGCAGAAACGGTTGAAGGCCAGGAGGATTGGACACAGGCGCTTTTCGGTTTTCTCCAAATGAAAAGGGACAAAGTTCTCTTCCGCCCGGCCGATAGAAGTAGTCGACTGGGAAACCTTGCAGAGGCAGAAGGCCTCCTGCTTATTCCCGAGGGAGTTACGATAATACGAACCGGCGAAAAAGTTGCGGTGCAGCTGCTGGTTTAGATCGATGCCTGATCTACTGCGTTATCAGGTGATTGCGGTATTACAACACAGCTTTACACCTGATGCCTTGTATCTCCCTGCCCAGTGAAATGCGAAGCCTATTTCACCGGGCCGGCATCCTAGACAAATGCAGGATTTAGGTGTAATAGAATACTCAATTACGAGGAAATTCTCAGAGTTATGGATTTAGTTCTTTTTTCAGTTAAAAGGGTCTGTTTTTTACTCAGGTTTCTGGCTGCCGCAATGCTGGTCTTTACTTATGGTTGTGGCGGCGATGGCGAGACCCGGCTCATTGACTTATCTAAAACTGTGGAGATTGAGCGCCCGGAAGACCGCCCGGCGGAGTACCGTCCCTTGCGAGTAGCGGTCGCGGCTATGATTTCTCCCAAGGAGACATTCATTTATCATCGCCAGATTCTGGACTATATTGGGAGGCGCCTTAACAGAGATGTAGAGCTCGTTCAGCGGAAAACGTATGGTGAGATCAATGCACTCTTCGAAAAGGATCAGATTGATCTGGCCTTCATCTGTTCAGGGCCTTACGCAATTGGAAAAGAAAAATACGGCTTTGAGCTACTGGCCACTCCCGAGGTTCAGGGGAGCCATTTTTACAAGGCCTACCTGATCGTCAACAAGGACAGCCCCTTTCAGCGGATTGAAGATCTCAGGGGACGGATCTTTGCTTTTACAGATCCGGACTCTAACACCGGAAAATTGGTGCCCACTTTCTGGCTGGCTCAGATGCAAGAGCGACCGGAGACCTTTTTCGCCGAGACCATTAATACATTTGGTCACGATAATTCCATTCTGGCAGTAGCCTGGGGCCTTGCGGACGGGGCCGCCGTTGATGGACTCATTTGGGAATACTACAACAATAAGAAACCCACATTTACGTCCAGAACTCGAGTTATCAAGAAATCGGAGCCTTATGGCATCCCACCCTTGGTGGCCCAACGATACCTTCCCGCAGAGCTAAAAGAACGCATCCGCCGGTTGCTTTTTTCCATGCATCAGGACCCAGAAGGCCAAAGAATTCTCAAGAAACTGATGATTAACCGATTTGTAGCGCCTCAGGAGGAGTGGTACGAGCCTATCCGGCAGATGAAGGAGAAGATGGCATCATTGGACGAGGGACACCGTGGGCCTGAAAAGCCTTAAAAGCAAATTGCTGCTGGCTGTCTCCGCCCTGGTGATCGGCAGCAGCCTGCTCATTTCGCTGCTGGTCACACAGCGTTACAGCAGCAGCCTATTCGAGACAATGACCGGCCAGGCAGCAAATCTGGCCCATTCAGTGGCTTTAGAATGCGCTGATATGATCCTCACTCGCGATCTGTTTGCTCTCCAGAAAACTCTGAATCTCCAGGTGCGCAGTAATCCTGCCATTTCATACCTCTTTGTTTACCAGAACGGTAAGGTTCTGGCCCACACTTTTGCAAAAGGTTTCCCGGCCGATCTGCTTGATGCCAATGGGCTTACCTCCGAGAAAAAAGCCCGTAATCAGGAAATCACCACCACCGGCGGTGAGCACTATCTGGATGTTGCCTGGCCCATTTTCGAAAAAAAGGCAGGTGTCTTACGCCTGGGGTTTTCAGAAAAGTCTTATCGTCGAAAACTGGTCAATTTATGGCTGCAAATGAGCGGACTTACTTTGGGAATTCTTTTACTGGCTCTAAGCGGAACCCACTTCTTTGTAAGACGGATCACGCACCCATTGGCAGCTTTGGCTCATGCGACCCAAAAAATTGACAAAGGTGAACTGGGCGTAAGGGTGCCAGTTCAAGGACATGATGAAGTGGGAGAATTGGCTGCCTCATTCAACCACATGGTTGACCGCATGGAAGAATATACCCGAAAGCTTGAAGAACAGACCTTGGAACTGGAACGCGCCCATGACCAGGCCCGAACCTTCTGCAACATTGTTCAGGAGATCGGCTCACAGCACAGCCTGAATGAAATCGGCCCATTTCTGATCAAAAGATTCCAGCACATTCTTAAGTGCAACCAGTTGGTGCTCCTGATTTTCAATGTCAACCGGGATCTTATATTTGCACTTTCGGCAAAAGGCGCCAAGATTTTGAAAGAACCAGAGACCCTCCAGACGGCCGAGACTGCTTTAGAGGGCCTGAAAAAGGTTACCTTCACCAATAAGGTTATTTTCAAGCAATATTTTGATCCGGATGATTTTCAAGCTGCAGCGCGTCAGGCCATCATTCCTCTCCATTATGAAAATCAATCTTTTGGCGCCCTGGTTATTGCCTGTCCCGGCGATTGTCAATGTAATGCTGAGGATTTTGATATGGCGGGTCTGATCTTGACTCAGACATCCGGCGTCATTATGCGGGCAATTTCACAGGAAGAAGAATTACGCGATCTGCGGAGCCGCGTTGAAAGCAATGTGGAATTTAGTGGAATCATCGGCAAAGATCCCAAAATGCAGGAAATCTACCGGTTGATTGATAATATAGCTTCTACCGATGTAACAGCCTTGATTTTAGGGGAAAACGGCACCGGTAAAGAGATGGTGGCCAGTGCCATCCACAATCAAAGCCTGCGTAAAGACAAGCCTTTTGTGGTGATTAACTGTTCGGCCTATCCGGCCGCACTCCTGGAAAGTGAGCTCTTCGGCCACGAAAAAGGGGCTTTTACCGGAGCCATCCGTCAAAAGCCCGGCCGTTTCGAGCAGGCCGACGGCGGGACCGTATTTTTAGATGAAATCGGCGAGATACCCACATCAGCCCAGATCAAACTGCTTCGGGTGCTTCAGACCCAACAATTCGAACGCGTGGGAGGCGAAAAGACGTTGGATGTGAATGTCCGCATCCTGGCTGCCACCAATAAGGACCTTGACCGGGAAGTGAAAAACAGCCGCTTTCGTGAGGACCTTTTCTATCGTCTTAACGTTATTCCCGTCTATTTGCCGTCGCTCAGGCAGCGACCTACCGACATACCCCTTCTGGCCCGTCATTTTCTTCAACATTTTGCTCAAGAACAAGATAAGGAAATTGAAGATTTCAGCCCTGAGGCCATTCGGATGCTCCTTGACTATCCATGGCCGGGCAATGTCAGAGAGCTGAAAAACAGTATTGAACATGCCGCCGTAATGGCTAAAGGCCGCAAGATGGAGGCTTCAGATCTGCCCGCAGTGCTTCGTAATAATGT
>JAZFVY010000202.1:0-10195 GCA_036447975.1 Desulfobacterales bacterium | reverse complement strand
TACCGGACTCGACATAACATTTTACCCGCTCGGCAACTTGATCCGGCTTGCTAAAGGCCAGAAAACACGCCCCAATACCAAGTATTAGCGGCACATCGTGCTTCTTGGCATACTGTTTGTAAAGTTCCGGGCCGAGGGTTTCCACATCAGGGTCCTGCCCTTCGATAAACTTGGTGGTGGCCTCCAATTTCAGGTCGAGCATTTCGCATGGATCAGACAGGAACGCTTCTCCAACCCAGTTGGGGACGGACAGTTCCGGGCCGCATAACTCCCGCAGGCGCTGGATATAAGGGATGATCCACTCCCGCAAGATGTCCGGGCTGACAATCGGCAGTGAAGCTGTGGCATCGCTTCCGGCGATGCTTACAGCATCGGGAAAGTGTTCTTTCTGGTACAGGATCCACGGGGCTATTACGTTTTCAGTTGCGCGCGCAAAGAGTTCTCTGGCAAATCCGGGATCGGTATACAGATCTAAGAGAAGCGGCTCGATTCCCCGCACGTTAGCGGCGAAGCTGAAGGGCGCACAGAACCCCAGGGCTGGCTGTAGGCCGGTTGCTTCCAGGAAAAGCCGGATGGTTTCGACAATTTTCCTGCCTCGGCCGTTGTCGAAATCCGGGGTCTTGATGCGGTCGAGATCTTGCCGGCCATTTATGAGAGGTTGATTACGGTCAATGTCCGGTATGTTTTTATCACTCCAGATCATTTTCTGACCCAGTGCCTCGGCTTCGATATTGTAGCAGTCGTAGTCCAGATAGGGAATATCGAGGCCGATCTTTTCTGAGATTTCGAGGGTGCCATAAGCCAGCAGTTCGGGCGTCGAATAGAATTCTGTGGCATTGGCCCCGATTTCTTTCATGGCATACTCGTGCATCTGTGCGAATACGGGAACACGCGGGGCATTGCCCTGCATCGCTGCCTCGAACAGCTTTTCGCCGTCTTGAAAAAACGAGTAATCTTTTTGAAAATCACACATGAAATTGCGTTCGTTTCCTTTAACCTAAATTGAACGTTTTTTTACTCGATCTGCGCCGATCTCTTGCGCATCAAGGGCTCGCGAAAATCCTCGACATATCCATGGGTATGCCTGCGTTTTTCGAGAACCCTTATGCATCAAGATCTCAGCACATCTATTCGCAACAAATCGCTCAACTTAGGTTTTAGTTGATATCTTGATGTTTCGAAATATTATATTCTCTGGCCAGTGTCTTGTCAAACCGGGCCTTTCTCGAGTCACAATTCTTTCGTGAGCACAACTGACAGGAGTAAAATGGCAGGTCAGTCGGAAAGAAGATTCCCGATATGGACTTGGTAGGAACCATGAGAAAATTTTCCGTCAACGTCACTCCTATGGCTGTTTCCACATCTCCAAGGATTGAAAACAGGGGCTTTTGCTCCTCAATCGGCCAGTCGGACAGAGATCCCGGGGACATACTGGACAAGCCATTTATCGCATACTTGGACATCAATTTGCATTCCAAATATTTTTGTACCGTGGACAGGGCTACATTTCCAACGGTATCCAGATAGTACTGGTCCAGGATATCCCCGCAATCTCTAATTTTTTCTTCCAGTTGTTTTCCGATGCTGATGACGTAAGGAAAGACCCGGTTTACCTTATCTAGCTGTTTTCGTAAAACACGACTCGTCAAGCGTATTCCATCTATAATTACGGCATCTTCAAGCTTTGACTCGATATAGATAGCCTGATACGTTGCCCGGGGTTTAATAAGTGGCTGTGCAGTTTCTATAAGGATTTTGACACGAGGCCAATCACCGCATTGCTCTGTATGCAGTCTTCTTTTGATTTCTCCCAAATCCTGGTGAACAGGAATGGATTCCAGATTTTCCATTGGTATTTTTTAATATAAAGGGTTAAAATGGCGGAGGCTTATGATGAAATACGGTACCTCCGGGGGGTCGTTCCAAATCGCCTTTTTCTTCAAAAGCATCGAGATCACTGTGGATGGTTATTTCAGACACACCCGAAAACTTGCTCAGATAAGTAACCTTTATAGTGGTGCCTTCCTTGATAAGTCACAGAATACGTTGCTGTCGCTAAACCGGGAGTAATGGCTCCGTGAGTTTTATCGAATCTATCCGATTTTGCACTACCTTCATGTTTTTTATCTAAGGATGTTCGATTGCGTTGTCAAGTGTTTTAGCATATTCAATCGTCGGACTTTGACGATTGAACCGGACAAGATTAGAGTTTTCGGGTGCTGTTGAATTGCGGAGCGTTCTATAAGACGCTAACGGCAAGGTGTAAAAAGGGTGTGTATGACCAATCCGTTTAATTTCTTTAAATACTACATGTTAATTAATTATATAATTTAAATATTGACTATATTAACTTAAACAGATAGTAGATGTAATTGTAATTAATTCAAAGCATAAAATCGGGATGCCAACACGAGTATGGTGTCGTAATAAGGAATTTTTTATCGACAAGCATATAAACCGCTAACAAAAGGATATTCCAACAAATATCCCGACAACTAAAAGGAGGAAATCATGTCGAAATTAAAAGATTTAGAGGCTTTGTTTACAGATGGAAGAATCACGCGTCGTGAGTTTATCACCCGGGTGTCTGCTTTGGGCCTTATGGCTGCGGTGTCTCCGGCATTGCTGAGCACGCCGGCCCATGCGGCAAAACCTAAAAAGGGCGGGCGCTTTAGAATCGGTCTTTCTGGATCCTCAACAACAGATTCGATGGATCCCGGGACATTGGAAGATATCACGCCGCAGACCGTCAACACGTCACTGAGAAATCGCCTGGTTGAGATCGATCACACGGGCAGCCCCATCCCCGAACTGGCCGAAAGCTGGGAAGCTTCTCCCGATGCTGCAAAATGGACATTCAAGCTGCGCAAGGGCGTTGAATTTCACAACGGAAAAACCATGGATGCCCAGGACGTGATAGAATCCATCAATCACCACCGGGGAAAAGATTCCAAATCCGCTGCCAAGGGGGTTGTAGACGCCATCAAAGAAATCAAGGCCGACGGCAAAAACACGGTGGTTTTTGTCCTTGAATCAGGTAACGCCGACTTTCCTTATGTTGCCAGTGACTATCACTTAACCATCCAGCCTGCCGGTACAAAAGACTTTGAAAAAGGCATCGGCACGGGCGCCTTTAAACTGGTCAGCAATGAGCCTGGGGTAAGGTTCTTTGCCAAACGGAACCCGAATTATTTCAAAAAAGGGCGCGGCCACTTTGATGAACTCGAAATCATCGGTATCAATGACGTCAATGCCAGGACCAATGCCTTAAAGACCGGTCAAGTCGACGCAATAAACCGCTGCGAACGAAAAACCGCTCATTTACTGAAAAAAATGAAGGGCATTGATGTAATCCAATCTAATGGTACAAAGCATTATACGGTTCCCATGCTGTCCAACGTAAAACCTTATGATAACAATGATGTGAGGCTGGCTTTGAAGTACGCCGTGGACCGTGAGCAGCTGGTAAAAACGGTTTTGCAGGGTTACGGGTATGTGGGCAATGACCATCCCATTGGAAGAAATCAGCGCTTTTTTGCCTCTGAACTGCCCCAGAGAACGTTTGATCCGGACAAAGCCAAGTTTCATTTGAAGAAGGCCGGACTGGAGGGCCACACATTCAAACTGCACACCTCCGACGCAGCCTTTGGCGGTGCGGTTGATGCTGCGGTGCTTTACAAAGAATCTGCTGCCAAAGCCGGTATCAACATCGATGTGGTCAAGGAACCGGCAGATGCCTATTGGAAAGTTGTCTGGATGAAAAAGCCCTGGGTCTTCTGCTTCTGGAGCGGTCGTATAACCGAGGATTGGATGTTCTCCATTGCATATGCAGCCGATGCCGGATGGAACGACACTTTCTGGAAACACGAAAGGTTTAACAAGCTCCTCAAAGAAGCCCGGGCTGAGCTTAACAATAAAAAGCGGCGCGAGATGTACGTGGAAATGCAGACCATTGTAAGCGATGAAGGCGCGACCGTCGTCCCGATGTTTGCCGCAGACCTTACCGGGGTCAGCACCAAACTCGGATACGAGAACGTGGGCGCTGACTGGGAGTTGGACGGCATGAGGGCCCCAGAGCGCTGGTGGTTCGCTTAAATCGAAACAACTCCATGAGATTGATTCCAACTTAAGTTGTGTCACTATCTCAATTATTTTTTAACCACAAAGCGCACGAAGATCACGAAGGAATTATCATAAAATACTATCTTCGTGTATCTTCGCGTGCTTCGTGGTTTTAATTAAAACCGAAATCCTTTTAGACATAAGAGCTTAAATGAATTGAAAATATGGATTCACTCGGCAAAATGGTGGCCAAACGCGTTGCGTTGGGCCTTACAACCCTTATCGTCATTTCGCTTTTAATTTTTTTGGGCGTGGAGCTGCTTCCGGGAGATGTGGCGGAAACCATCCTGGGGCAGTCGGCATTGCCGGAAACCGTTGAGGCATTTCGCAGAGAATTGAAATTAGATCTTCCCCCTCACATCCGCTATTTCACCTGGCTTGGGGATTTTTTTCAGGGTGATTTCGGAAATTCTCTTGCCAATAAGCGCCCTGTTGCCCAGCAGATCGGTTGGCGTTTCGCCAACACGATGTTTTTGGCGGCTGCTGCTGCAGTCATAGCAGTGCCGTTGGCGATTATCTTGGGGATTTTGGCAGCGCTTTACCGCAACAGTCTGTTTGACCGTTTCATTTCTGTAGTCACGCTCAGTACGATTTCATTCCCCGAGTTTTTTGTGGCTTATATTCTAATCGCTTTGCTCTCGGTTGAAATTATTCTTTTCCCCAGTATTTCCAACATCAATGAACAAATGTCGTTTTTGGAGAAGATTCACGCAATTTTTTTGCCCTGTATGACGCTTACGCTGGTTGTTGTGGCCCACATGATGCGCCAGACACGCGCGGCGATCATCAACATCATGGCCAGTCCATTTATTGAGATGGCCAGGCTCAAAGGCATCAAGCGAGCGCGGATCATCGTTCTGCATGCATTGCCCAATGCGCTTTCGCCGGTTATCAACGTGGTTGCCATTAATCTGGCTTATCTTGTGGTCGGCGTGGTGGTCGTTGAAGTGGTGTTTGTCTATCCGGGTTTGGGGCAGCTGCTAGTGGACTCGGTATCCAAACGTGATATCCCGGTTGTCCAGGCCAGCGGCCTTATTTTTGCGGCCATCTATATAGGGCTTAATCTTCTGGCTGATGTGCTGTCAATTATCAGTAACCCGAGGCTGCGAAATCCCAAATAAGGTGAAACATTAGATGGCGTTTTTCAAATTGCTTAGACAATCTCCCCTAAGCGCTCGTATCGGCCTTGCAATCATACTTATTAATGTCTTCGCGGCAATATTTGTACCGTTCATCGCCCCATACAGTGAAACGGAAATTGTCGGTGACGTTTGGATTTCTGCAAGTATAGACCATTTTTTGGGTACCGACCATCTGGGCAGGGATTTGTTTACCCGGCTACTGTACGGCGCTCGCAACACCATAGCCATAGCGTTTGTCACAACACTACTGTCGTTTTTAATCGGCACGATTTCCGGATTTTTTGCAGCCACGCTTGGCGGCTGGACAGACTTGACCATGAGCCGGATTGTCGACATTATGATGGCTTTTCCGACCCTTATTTTTGCCTTGATGGTGCTGTCGGTGACCGGGACGTCCGTACCTGCTTTAATAGTGGTGATCGCGCTGCTTGACTCTACGCGGGTCTATCGCCTGTCACGAGCTGTGGCCATGGATATTGAAGTTATGGAGTACGTCGAAGCGGCCAGGCTTCGAGGTGAAAGAATATGGTGGCTCATGCGCCACGAAATCCTGCCCAATGCCATGCCGCCGCTGGTTGCGGAATTCGGTTTGCGTTTCTGTTTCGTATTTTTATTCATTGCCGCATTAAGCTTCCTGGGCCTGGGTATCCAACCCCCTATGGCGGATTGGGGAGGTATGGTACGGGAAAATGCCGGCGGCATCAGCTTCGGCATCTTTAAGGGTTTATGGCCGGCCGGAGCGATTGCCTTCTTGACGGTAGGCGTCAATTTAATTATCGACTGGTTTCTGCATATCGCCAGCGGATTGAAAGATTAACATTACATCTGAATGAGAATTATCGATTACTATGACAAAATTACTGAGTATTAAAAATCTGAAGATTGAAGGATTAACCGGAGAGAAATGGGTGGAAATCGTCAACGGTGTCGATGTTGCCTTGGACAGAGGCGAAGTTTTAGGTCTGATCGGGGAGTCCGGAGCGGGAAAATCGACCATCGGTCTCGCTTCCATGGGCTACACCCGTCAGGGCTGCCGAATCGCCTCCGGTTCGATTGTTTTTGACGGCATGGAACTCTTCGGTGCATCGAAAGCGATTAAAAGAAAAATCAGAGGTGCGCGTATCGCATATGTCGCCCAAAGCGCCGCAGCCTCATTTAATCCGGCCCATCGGCTCATAAAACAGTATGCCGAAGGACCGATCCAGCACGGCCAGATGAGTTTTGCTGAAGCGGAACAAGAAGCAATAGGCATTTACAGACGTCTGCTACTACCCGATCCTGAAGGGATCGGTTACCGCTACCCCCACCAGGTTTCCGGGGGCCAGCTTCAGCGCGCCATGGTGGCCATGGCCATGTCATGCCAGCCGGATATCATCGTATTTGACGAGCCGACAACGGCGCTGGATGTTACAACGCAGATCGAGGTTCTTGCCGCCATCAAGAATATAACTCGGCAATTCAATACGGCTGCCCTCTATATTACCCACGACCTGGCAGTGGTGGCGCAAATGGCCGACCGGATTATGGTGCTTAGATACGGGAACCTTGTGGAGGAAGGTGCTGCCAGAGAACTTTTGGGTAATCCCAAAGAAGAATATACAAAACAACTGCTGTCCGTCCGTACATTCAGGAAAGAGACGGATCAAAACGACAACAACAGCAATGTTATACTGAAAGTTCAAAATGTGTCGGCAAGTTACACCGGAGAGGAAAAGGTGCTCGAAGATATCAACGTTAAAATTAGACGCGGCAGGACCGTCGCGCTGGTTGGCGAATCCGGCAGCGGCAAGAGCACTCTGGCCCGCGTGATCACCGGTCTGCTGCCGCCGCTTCAGGGTAAAGTCATCTTCGAGGGGAATGAACTACCGCCGGCTTTAAAATCACGCGATCGCGAAAGTCTCAGGAAGATGCAAATGATTTATCAGATGCCGGACACGGCCCTCAATCCCAGACAGAAGGTAAGAAAGGTTATCGGCCGCCCGCTCTCTTTTTACTTCGGCATGGGTGGAAAAGAAAGAGAAGACAAGATTATAGATCTTTTAGAAAAGATCGAGTTGTCTGAGAAATATATTGAGCGCTATCCTGAGGAACTGTCCGGAGGAGAGAAGCAAAGGATATGCATCGCCCGTGCTCTGGCGGCTAAACCCAACCTGATTATCTGCGATGAAGTAACTTCGGCCCTGGATCAGTTGGTTGCCGAGGAGATATTGAAGCTATTGCAAAGCCTTCAAAATGAACTGGGCGTATCCTATCTCTTTATTACCCATGATCTGGCAACTGTAAAAGCGATATCCGATGAGATTGTTGTTATGTTGCAGGGTAAAATTGTTGAACAGGGCGAAAGGCAGGAAATTCTAACGCCTCCTCACCATGAATACACGGAGTTATTGCTCTCATCGGTCCCGGAGATGGATCCGGATTGGCTTGACAACCTTTTGGCAGAACGCCAAGCCGAAAATGAGCAGCAAATTGAGATTTCTTAATTCACGCCAATTATTTTGTCAATCCGCCCTTATTCCGGGGTGTCGTTGTTTTGGTAGGGATTCTTTTTTTGCTGCTGCGTCTCCTTTTCTTTTTCTTTGGCGGTTCGACCTGAGCCGTCACGGTCTCGGGCTTGACCGGGGCTTTTGGCTCCGGTACAAAACCGAAGATACTGCCGGGATGGGAACTTCTCTTGATTTCTTTGGGGGCCTTCCGTCGGATGGAACCCTTTACTTCCTTTCCACGGGCACTCTCCTGAAACGATCTTCTCTTCCGACCCTTTCGTCCGGTTGTAATAGGCCTTGATTTGTCATTGACAAACCAGTCGTCTTCCGGCCATACTACCGGGATATTGTAGCCCAACATCTCCTCAAGGGGCTCGAGATGAAAAACGTATTTTTCGCATGCAAGTGACCAGGCTTGGCCGGTCTTTCCCGCCCTGCCGGTCCTTCCGATCCGGTGGATATAGTTCTCCGGGTCCTGGGGCAGATCGTAGTTTATGACATGGCTGATGTCCTCCACGTGAATGCCACGAGAGGCTACATCTGTAGCCACCAGAATCTTGATTCGGCCATTCTTATACTGCTCCATCAGTCTAAAACGTTTGCGTTGAGGCAAATCGCCGGTGATGCCTTCGGCCGGCAAGCCGTTTCCACTGAGCTTTTTCGCGAGCCACACAACGCCGACCTTAGTGTTGACAAAGATAAGAAGCCGGCTCCAATCCTCCCTATCCAGTAAACCTAAAAGAAGTGGTAGTTTATTCTCTGAGTCGATGTGAAGCATGGATTGTTCGATCCCTTCTACGGTCACCTCTTCCGGTGTTATAGAGACAAACTCGGGGAGGTTCATGTATTCATAAGTTAGTTCCATGACGCGGAAGGAGAGGGTGGCCGAAAAAAGCATGGATTGTCTTTTTTCATAATGAGGAAGATTGCGCAGGATAAAGCGCATGTCTTTAGAAAAGCCAAGATCCAAAAGGCGGTCAGCCTCATCAATGACCACGATCTTGATGCCGGTGGTTTTGAAGATGCCCTGCTTGAAATAATCGATTATCCTGCCGGGTGTACAGATGATGATGTCCGCGCCCCGGCGCAGTATTTCGGCTTGCTTGTGATAATCAACACCCCCGACGATTTGGGCCGGGCTCAATCCCGTGTGGCGGCCCAGCAGCCTGGTGTCCTCGTAAATCTGGAGCGCCAGTTCTCGGGTGGGAGCTACAATGAGGGCTAACGGTAGGCCGGCACTCCGGTGTGACAAGCCCAAAAGCCGGGTAAAGACCGTCACCAGAAAAGCGGCCGTCTTGCCGGTGCCGGTCTGGGCCTGCCCAGCTATATCTCGTCCGGTTAGTGACACTGGCAGGACCTGGGCCTGAATCGGGGTGCAGTATATATAACCAGCTTCTTTCAGGCCGGCCAGGACTTCGGAAGGGAGGCCGAACACTTCGAACCCGGTCTGGGTGAGAAATTCAGGTTCTTCTGGGCGTTGGACGGGCATCTGCGACTCTTCTCACTTCGATGTAATAGGTTATTTGTGAGGCCGGGTCTTCATATGAATCTAAACTATTATACGTTATTCACAGGACTTTGCAAGCCACTATTTAGGTGAACAAAATATTACCTGAATCTTGCACAGACAATCTTGAAATATTAAAAATAATATAATATTAGACAAACATAAATTCAGAAAAGGAGATTAACGTGAGGGTTCTTGTAACAGGGAGGCTTCCCGACGAGGTCGTGGCATTAATCGAAAAAGATCATCATGTTGAGATCAACAGCCAGAACAAGCCCATGGATAGAGAAAGCCTGCTTTCACGTGTCGGTGACAAAGAAGGTCTGTTGTGCATGATTACCGACCGAATTGACACGGAACTGCTGAATTGCGCTCCCCATCTTAAAATAATTGCCAATTATGGTGTAGGTTTCAACAATATAGATATTAATGCAGCAACCGAAAACTGAAAATCTTCTGGCCGGTCTCAGCGATGAAATTCCGCCCAATTGTTTGAACTGTTTCGTGCTTTCTGGTAATAGATGTTCGAATTGAGGTTAATGGAGTTATACGAACTGTTTTATTTTGACCTTGAAAACCTGGTCCTATGGGCCATGACTGCCCCGCGTTGCGGGGGTTAGAGATAAATAGCTCTGCCAGAAGAGACGGTGCAAAAGTTTGAAGTGAACTAAAGTTTAAAGTGAGCTAAAGTTAAGGAATTCTGCCAATTATATATAAAATCAGCGGAGCAACACGCGGCGCAAGCGCCTGCGCTGCGCGAGCGACTCCGGAACTTTAGGCACTTTAGATCACTTTAGTCACTTCACACTTATCGATTCTGTGATAAATAGCCCCTTTCAGGGGCAAACCAAAACCTGGTCCTATGGGCCAGGATTATTTACTTATATGAAAGAATTCTTCAAAGTTACGGACCTAGAAAAGGTCTTCGAATTTGTATC
>JAZFVY010000201.1:0-12591 GCA_036447975.1 Desulfobacterales bacterium | reverse complement strand
GTAAATGAAAAGGCCCCTTCTCTGATCGAAACTTTTGCCAAAAATCAAATAATTGAACCGGCTAAGCCTGTTAAACCGCTGGTGTCGGAACCGGATATTGTCGCCCCTGCCAGGAAAACTCCGCCTGAGATGGCTGAAGAGCATAAGATTGCTTCCGCGACCATACCCCCTGCACAGAACCAATCAATCGAACCGATAAAGCCGGTGAAAACGCAGAGGTACGTTTCTGGAATATCAAATATATACGAGGTGAAAAAAGGAGATACACTCTGGGACATCTCTGAACGCTATACCGGAGATCCGTTCAATTATCCCATGATTGCCTCTGACAACGAGATTAAGAATCCGCATATTATTCTGCCGGGTCAGTGGATTCTGCTTAATCCGGCAGGCAAGGCGCAAAACAGTTTATGACGGAGATATGGCATGAAAGCATATAACCTAAAACCTGCATCAATTGTTCTCGAAAATGGCTATATATCATTTAAATTTGTATAGTTGCAACTTATTTTCAATAAAAACAGCTTCATCAGTATGAGGTCAAATCGGCAATTGCAGATTTTAGGTATAACATATTTCCGGTGGGTTACGATTCTGCGATAACGCATTCACTGGGATTGATTTTGTCACGCGAAGGCTACCACGTCGATGTCTCGGACAGCGCCTCTTATGCTCTGGAACTGATGGAAAAAGGATGATCTGTTGGAATGTATCGAAAAGCATGATCTTAAAGGAGGACAAATATGATTCTTAATATAGAAGAGTCAGATGGTACCGGGGTTTTGTCACTAAGTGACAACTTAACCATTGAACGGGCAAAAGCGCTGAAATCGGTGCTGACAGCTTCATTGGACAAGGCGGATGTTTTGATTTTAGACCTTTCGGAGGTCACCGATCTTGATTTAGCATGTCTCCAGTTATTCTGTTCGGCCAACCGTACTTTTGAGAGTTTAGACAAGCAGTTAACACTAAAGAATAATGGGGCGGATATATATAAAAAGGCATTGAATGATGCAGGATATTCACTTGATCAGTGTTTAGCTGAAAATTGCTGTGAAAAATGTTTGTGGGAGGAGATTGAATAAAATGGATAAGACCATTTTGATAATAGACGATTCATCCAGCATGCGCCAGATGATGGCTTTTACATTGGGAGAGGCGGGATATAAGGTCATAGAAGCGGAAGATGGCGAGGATGGTCTGGCCAAACTGGCAGAATCCCGGGTTAACATGGTCATTACCGACATGAACATGCCCAAATTAAATGGCATTGAGTTTATCATTTCTGCGCGGTCTACGCCTGAATGCAAATTTATTCCTATTGTTGTACTCTCTACCGAATCACATAGTTCCAAGAAGGAGAAAGCCAAAAAAGCAGGCGCCACCGGATGGATTGTAAAGCCCTTTGACCCGGAAAAGTTGCTGGATGTAGTGAAAAAAGTGATGGGATAATACCCTGATTGAACTTGTTTCAATTGAGGTAAAACTTAATTTAAAATCAAAGAACGGGAGCATATCTTGGACACTCAAAAAGAAGCCTTTAGGGAAGAGGCATATGAACTGATTACCGAGCTTGAGTCGGGTCTGCTGGAACTCGAGGAAGCACCCGATGATATCGAGCTGATAAGGCGTATTTTTCGGGCTATGCATACGATCAAGGGCTCGGGTGCGATGTTCGGTTTTGATGATATAGCAGGCTTTACCCACAATATTGAGACTGTCTTTGAACTGGTGCATGAAGGGAAAGTGGGTGTTACACGGGAGCTTATTAATCTGACACTATCGGCATGCGATCAGATAAAATATATGATCGATGCATCCGGCGGCGGAAAGCCGGTAGATGATGACAGGTCAAATGAGATTATTGCTTCTCTCAAGGATCTGGTTGGTGTGGAGATGGAGGTGATAGAGGCAAGAGAGGAGGCAGAATCTGAGGATGTTATAGACGACGGTGCTGTCATTGCAACCTACCGAATCCGTTTCCGTCCGTCCGCCGATATTTTTTCAACCGGTATGAATCCGATCCTTATTTTAAATGAACTTCGTGAACTTGGCGAATGTGATATTACCGCCTATCTTGATGCCATACCGCTATTGCACGATTATGATCCTGAATCCTGCTATACGTACTGGGATATTGTTTTGACGACCAGAAAGGGGCCTAATGCCGTTAAAGATGTATTTATTTTTGTCGAGGACAACAGTGAGATAAGTATTGAAATCATTAATGAGGAATCGGTTCTGGATATTGAAGTAAAAAGAAAGAGGCTGGGAGAGATACTGGTGGAAAGGGGAGACGTACCTCCCGAAAAGCTCCAACCGTTACTTGACCATCAGAAGCCAATTGGAGAAATACTGGTAGAAGAAGAAGTGGTCAGCCGGGGCAAGGTCGATTCAGCACTGGCCGAGCAGCAGCATATTAAGAAAGTACGTGAGAAACAACGGAAAGTGGCTCAGGCCTCCAGTGTCAGGGTTCCTTTGGACCGATTGGACAAACTAGTGGATCTGGTCGGTGAGTTGGTTACGGTTCAGGCGAGTCTCAGCCGGAAGGCCGACATTCAGAATGATCCTGAACTTTCCGTAATTGCGGAAGAAGTAGAAAACCTTACAGGCGGGCTTCGTGACAACACTCTTAGCATTCGCATGGTGCGAATCGGAAGCACGTTTACCCGTTTCGAGCGTCTGGTTCGCGATCTTTCCAGAGAACTGGGAAAGGATATCGCCTTTACGACCGAGGGCGGTGATACCGAACTGGATAAGACCATGATCGAAAACCTGAGCGACCCGCTTGTGCACATTATCCGCAACTGTATCGATCATGGCATAGAAGCTCCGGATATAAGAGAAGTGGCCAAGAAACCCGTAAAAGGAACGATTCATTTATCGGCCGAGCATTCCGGCGGCCATGTGCTGATTCGAATATCTGATGACGGCGCGGGACTTGACCAAGAAGCTATCTGCGCTAAAGCCGTTGAAAACGGTGTTATCTCCCCTGATGGGGAACTTACTGAAAAGGAGATTTTTCAGCTTATATTTGCTCCGGGTTTTACGACTGCAAAGGTCGCTTCGGATGTATCCGGCCGCGGGGTGGGTATGGATGTTGTAAAGCGCAACTTAGAATCCCTGCGTGGCTCCATAGAGGTCAGCAGCCGGAAAGGTTCGGGTACGACCATTACCCTCAAGCTTCCTCTGACCCTGGCTATCATCGAAGGGCTTCTGGTGGAAATCGATGGAGACAAGTTTGTTCTTCCCCTTTCGTCGGTGGAGGAATGCGTGGAATTAACCCAGGAGGATGTGAACAGGGCTCATGGTAAGGAAATTCTGAATATTCGCAGTGAAATCGTCCCTTATATCCGGCTTCGCAAGTCGTTTGATATCAAAGGTGATCCGCCGCTGCTGGAGCATGTTGTAATTACGAATGTAGATGGTCAGCGGATCGGCTTTGTTGTTGACAATGTCATTGGGGATTATCAGACGGTGATCAAGTCGCTGGGCAAAATCCTTAAGGATTCAATTGATGTGTCCGGTGCGACGATATTGGGTGACGGGACCGTGGCCTTGATCCTGGATATTCAAAAACTGGCCAATGTGTAAATAACTCCCGACCTTTGTTTGTTAGCGGATTATTACAAAAGGTCGGAGCATTGGCTAAAACACTTAACAAGGAGGGAAAATAAATGAGTGAAAAGGGTAAAGAAGAGTTAAACCAGTACCTGACGTTCAAACTGGATCAGGAGGTATACGCACTGGAGATCGGCAAGGTGCGTGAAGTACTTGATTCCAGTGATGTGACAAAGGTGCCCAGGATGCCCGACTTTATGCGAGGTGTGATCAACCTGCGCGGGAAAGTGCTGCCGGTGGTGGATCTACGCCTGAAGTTCGGAATGACGGCAACGGAACAGACAGTGGATACCTGTATTATCATTATGGAAATCGCTATAGACGGCGAGACTACGGATCTTGGCGCCATGGCAGATTCTGTACAGGAAGTGCTGGATCTGGAGGGCGACCAAGTCGAGCCGGCGCCCAAGATCGGCACCCGGCTTAATACGGAGTTTATCAAGGGCATGGGCAAAAAGGACAAGGAATTTATTATCATCCTTGACGTGGACAAAGTTTTTTCTGCAGAGGAATTGGCTATTGTCCAGGCAGCCGAGGAAGACACCAGTCCGGCGGAAAAAGAAATAAGAACATAATAACAACCTGTTTTCATATATTGAAAATAAGATAGGAGGGATTGAAAATGTTAAGAAAACTTAGTGTGGGAGCTAAAATAGGGATCGGTTTTGCCATAGTAATCTTGATAGGCGGCATAATCGGTTTTATTGGATGGAACGGCGTTGGTAAGGTCGGCTCATCCATAGAAGAGTATGCCGAATGGGGTGACATTGACATGGTGATGAATGAGGACGTTGCTCAAAATGCTTTAAAGCTAATGAATGCAATGGATATCTATGCCTTTGATCCGGATGAGGCCACATATCGGTCCGTGAAAGAATCGATTGAAGTAACCGATAAAGGGATTGAGAGCTGGAAAGAGCTTATAAAGGGGCGTGGAGAACTGGAGGAAGTTGCCGAAGACGCAGAAAAACGCCTTTCAGAGACTCGAACCATGTTGGAAGGCCTTTCCCGGAGCGCGGACAAAAGAGGAGAAATTGAAAGCGATTGGGATAATATCATTGATGCCTCCTTATCCTACCTTCAGACTGTAATGGAAAAAGTGATTGATCCTTCAAAGGAAAAGGCGGAACAGACAAGTGATATGTCATTATTGATCAAGTGGGGCGAAATTGATATGATAATGAATGAGGCTGTTATTGCAAATGAATTAAGGATGCAGACCGCGCAACAAAGCTATGCTCATGACCCCAATGAAGAGCACTGGTCCGAGTTCTTGTCAGCCGAAAAATCCGCCATGGATGGTCTTGGCGAGTGGCGGGAAGTCATTACCGGTGAAAATGAAATGGAAAAGGCCGCTGATAAAATCGAGGAGTATCTCCGTAAATTTACAGTTTTGGGAGACATATATCGTAAAGAAGTCAGCAAGATGCATGAATTTACAAGGCTCACGGAAGCGAATTTACTAGGCTTGTTTGCGGCGCTTGATGATGGCATGGAAAAAGTAATCGACCCTGCAAAAGATGAGGCCGTTCAGATCTCAGTAGATGTTCGAAAGAGCACTTCATTCATGATAATCAGTTTTATTCTGGCGGGCGCAATTTTCGGTATTATCATAGCGGTTTTAATCACCCGGGCTATCACCGTTCCTCTCCAGAACGCGGTAGAGGTCTGTGATAAGGTTGCCAAAGGGCATATGACCGTTGATATTAAAGTGACAAGTGAAGATGAAATAGGCCAACTTCTGGTTGCCATGAATACTATGATCGACTCTCTAAAAGATATGGTTCAACTGGCTCAAAAGATTGCCGATGGTTATTTGAATGAAAAAGTAGATCTCCGTTCTGATCAGGATGCACTCGGGATCGCACTGAATAAAATGGTCGACTCCCTCAAGAATATTGTAGGAGATGTGGCAGGCGCCGCACAGAACATCTCTTCCGGTAGCGAGGAGATGAGTTCCACTTCCGAGGAGCTGGCCCAGGGTGCGAACCAGCAGGCGGCATCGGCCGAGGAGTCCTCCGCTTCCATGGAACAGATGTCCGCCAACATCAAGCAGAATGCCGATAACGCGCAGCAGACCGAGGCAATCGCCATCCGGGCTGCTGAAGACGCTGAGAAAGGCGGTGAGGCTGTGGGCAAAACTGTAAATGCCATGAAAGAGATCGCGGAAAAGATTTCAATTATCGAGGAAATTGCGCGCCAGACCAATATGCTGGCCTTAAACGCGGCCATTGAGGCGGCCCGTGCGGGCGAGCATGGCAAGGGATTTGCTGTTGTGGCGGATGCGGTTCGGAAATTGGCAGAAAGGAGCCAGTCCGCTGCCGGCGAGATCAGCAACCTATCGTCTACCAGCGTCGAGGTCGCCGAGAATGCCGGCGAGATGCTGAACAAGATCGTTCCTGATATTCGCAAGACTTCAGACCTGGTACAGGAGATCAATGCGGCGTCCAACGAGCAGAATGTCGGAGCAATCCAGATCAACAAGGCAATTCAGCAGTTTGACCAGGTGACCCAGCAGAACGCTTCCGCATCTGAGGAAATGTCCTCAACTGCTGAGGAGCTGGCTGCAATGGCCGAACAGCTTCAAAACACGGTCGCCTTTTTCAAGCTTGATGGAGAGGGCCAAAAGAGGGAAGCTTTCCAGCTCGCAGGTCGTAAAATGGCAGCGCCGCAGATTCATCACCTCCCGGGCCGTCAAGTTCATGCCACCCAACACCAGCCGGCCGCGATGTCAGCCGGTAAGACCGAGGGGAAAAGGCAGGTGGATAAGAAGAACGGCGTTGCCCTGGATATGGGCGAAGAAAAGCCTGAAGATACTTCTTCACGCACACCTGAAGGTCACGCAAAGGACAGTGAGTTTGAAAGATATTAGGCAGACTGATCAGGGGGCGGCTGACGCCGTCCCCCACTTTTTTAATTGTCTTTTCATAAAGGACTCCTATGCCTGCCTCTTCTCACAATAATCATTCCCATAAGCGCCTTTCAAGAAGAGATTTCAAGCGACTGGGGGGCTTTATTCAATCAAGAACCGGGATAAAGATGCCCCCGAATAAGGCCACTATGCTTCAGTTAAGGCTGCATAGACGTTTGAATAGCCTGAAGATGACGTCATATAAGGATTATTGTGACTACCTGTTCAGCCCGGAAGGTATGAAAAATGAGCTGCCCCATCTGATTGACCGGATAACCACCAATAAGACGGAGTTTTTCAGGGAACCTGCTCATTTTGAATATCTATACCAAACGGTTTTGCCGGAGCTGACCGGCGGCCGTTACAGGCGGCTTTCGATCTGGAGCGCCGGGTGTTCCACCGGTGAAGAACCATACACACTTGCCATGGTTTTTGACGATTTTTCTAAACAGCATCCGGATAACAGATTTGATTATAACATCCTTGCAACTGATATATCGGATGAGGTGCTTACTAAAGCCGAAAGGGGGATATACAAGGAAGATCTGGTCAACCAGTTGCCCATGGCGCATAAAAAGAATTATTTTTTGAGATCAAAGGACAGGACAAGGCAACTTGCACGGATCGTTCCCGAGATAAGAAAAAAGGTCACATTTCGCAGTATGAATCTTATGGATGATTTTCAACTTGGGAAAACTATGGATATCATCTTTTGCCGCAATGTCATAATATATTTTGACAAAAAGATCCAGGAGGTTTTGCTTAACCGCATGTGCAGATGTTTAAAATCACGCGGATATATTTTTATGGGACATTCCGAGGCCCTGGTAGGTCAAAATCTGCCCCTGCATTCTGTTGCGCCTACGGTCTATAGAAAGGCTACATGAGAAAAAAAATAAAAGTACTTATTGTAGACGATTCTGCGGTTGTCAGACAAACCCTGTCTGATGTTCTTTCTTCTGACCGGCGGATAAAAGTCATGGGAGTTGCGGCTGATCCTTATATTGCGGCGGAGAAAATGAGTAAGAAGAGGCCGGATGTAATTATGCTCGATATTGAAATGCCGCGCATGGACGGCATTACGTTTTTACAGAAGATCATGAATCAGCATCCAATTCCGGTTGTGATCTGTTCCAGCCTGACCGGCAAGGGGTCTGAGACGGCCCTGAAGGCCATGGAATACGGTGCGGTTGAAATTATCGAAAAACCGCGTGTAGGTTCCAAGCATTTTTTGGAAGAGTCGCGGATACGCATATGCGATGCAGTCAAGGCGGCATCCGTGTCAAGAATAAAACGGGTGACAAAACCCAAAGCGGTGGAACCTAAACTGACCGCCGATGCTGTTCTTGCCAGACCGAAAATTGATGCCATGGTCAAGACAACGGAGAAAGTGGTGGTCGTTGGGGCATCAACCGGAGGTACGGAAGCCATCCGGTTCCTGCTTGAGGCCCTGCCATTGGATGCTCCCGGTATGGTAGTCGTCCAGCACATGCCTGAATATTTCACTACGGCATTTGCCCAGCGCCTTAATTGTACCTGTCGGATTTCAGTGAAAGAGGCGGAGAACAATGATACGGTTATACGCGGCCGGGCCCTTATCGCTCCGGGCAACACGCATATCCTTCTCAAGCGAAGCGGTGCAAGATATTATGTGGAGGTAAAATTCGGCCCACTGGTCTCCCGTCATAGGCCATCTGTGGACGTGCTGTTCCGTTCCGCTGCCAGATATGCGGGTCGGAACTCTGTCGGCGTCATTATGACCGGCATGGGTGATGACGGTGCTAAGGGGTTGCTTGAGATGAAGAAAGCCGGAGCGTTTACCATTGCCCAGGATGAAAAGACCTCTATTGTTTTCGGTATGGCCAACGTAGCCATAAAAATAGGGGCAATTGACAGGGTTCTTCCCCTTGAAGCCATTGCCGGTTCAGTGTTCCGGGAATGCACAAAATAAATGTTTTGAATTCTTTTTTTTGAACAGTTAAATTCTCTATGACAAAGAAACAAATCGATATCTACACAGGAGATTTATATGCCAGTAGAGAGCCTGTAATTATTCGTACCCTTTTAGGTTCCTGTGTGGCAGTATGTCTGCTTGATCCGGCAAACCGGATCGGCGGAATGAATCATATTCTCCTTCCGGGGAATCCTGATATGAAACGCTTTGATTTTTCAGCCCGTTACGGGGTTAATGCAATGGAAATGCTGATCAACAAGATTTTGGTACTGGGCGGAGATCGCCGCCGATTGGTGGCTAAGGTATTTGGCGGTGCGCATGTTTTAAGGGAAATGCCGACAAAATTCGACACAGGGAGAGAAATTTCAAAGTTCGTTATTGCGTTTTTGGAGAATGAAAAAATCAAGCTTATCAGCCATGACCTGGGAGGGTCTGATACCCGGAGGATCTATTTTCATTCAGACACGGGCGATGTGTTTCTGAAACGGATCCCCTCTATGAAGGACCCGGGGATTTTTCACATGGAGTTGAAACGACTCAAAAAAATCATACAAAAGATCGAGGTGAGGAGTGATGTTACTATTTTTAAATAGAACTTTAACTTAGCTTGAGTAATAACATAATGAAAACAGAAGCAAAAAAAGAACAGTTTGACTCACAATCAATACGACCGATTTTCGAAATTCCCTCTCACTTGTCTGCACTGGTCGTTTCCCTGGAGAAAACGAACAAAAATTCGGAGCCCAAAATTTTAAGAATAGGGCAGGAGCTTCGATCAATTTCTTCTGCTTCCAAAGAAGTGGAACAACTGACAACTGAATCTGCCAAATTGTTGGGGCAAGACTCGGATGATAGCATGCTGAACACTATTGATGAGTTAGCAAAAATGTCCTTGAAGGAGCTCAAAACAAATCAAAACTTGATATATCAAAGTTATCAAAAAGGAAAAGATGTAGTAAAAAAATTCAAAGACCTTCATAAAGCGTGCGGGATGCTTGAAAGAATATCGTCAAGACTCACGATTATAGGATTGAATATCTCGATAAAAAGTTCGTATTCGCCGGAAGCATGGAACATGTTCGAGGGCTTTGCAAAAGAAAATAAACAATTAGCTGAAAAAATTATAGAAATATCCCGCAATATCGGCGATGATTCCGATAAAGCGGAAACAAACCAAACTTTTGTATACAAGGAGATAGCAACAGGATTGGATTGGTTGCAAAAACTCGTAAATGATACCGAGCGAAATACACAAGAAATCGAGCAACTCTTGAGTATATCACAAAGAGCGCTAAACCAGATCATTGATAGCTCTCACAGGATTTCCCGCCAGGTGAACAATATCGTTGTTGCAATGCAATTCCACGATATTACATGTCAACAAGTCGAACAAATAATTGAGGCGCTCAAGGAGGCAGAAAAATATTTTGAAAAAAATATAAATGATATCAACCCAAGTGAGTCTGAAGATGAGAATTTAAGTCATATTTATTCGATCTTGAACCTCCAGGCAGAACAATTAATAAAAGTCATATCCAAGATCAACGTAGCTCATGAAAGAAATAATCATGCTTTTCAGGAAATCAGCATGGAGGTTGAAAAGCTTACAAGCAGTGTAGCCGGTTCCGAAAAAGATATGATCAAGGAAAAATCGGCAAGCGATCCGTTTGCCGCACTCAAATTGGAAACTGAAAATTTAACTGAACACCTCCATGCCACTCTCGACAAGGGAAGAGAACTAAGCGCACAGATACATAGCATGTCAAAGGAAGTAACCGAAACATCATCCCAACTTTCTAACCATGTTGAAAAAGTTCTTTTTCTAAGTCAGGACCTGCGCGTTAAAGCATTCAACGCCATCATAATGGCAGAGGATTTGGGAACTGAAGGAAAAATTTTCGAAATTCTGGCACAAGAAGTAAATACACTTTCAAAACAGACAAATGAAATTGTTGATATGATCGTAGAAATTATAGAAACAATTATTTCAAAGGCACAAGAATTGGGCGTAGAGTTTGAGGCAAGGGGATATAAATCAATAATTAATGACGATAATAGAATGCCGTCCCAAGATATTGGTTTTCAAATCATTTCTCAAGCATATGATCGATTTAATAGAGCTTCCTCAGAGGCTTTCCTGAAATCAAAAGCCATGCAAACTTCAATTTTACAAACCAGAACAGATCTTGGCTTTTTGAACGAGTTAGCCGGGCAACATACCAAACATCTTAACGAAATAGAAGAGATGATCCAATTGCTTACTAATTGGGCTGAAGTAAAAAAAATTGATATAGACGATTCAAGCATTGCAAGCACAGTTGTCTTTGAAAAATCAGAAGATGAAGACGATCTTGACGATAGTATCGAACTTTTTTGATAATAAACATTGACGTATAATTCAATATATAGTATTTTTTGTTAGCATATATACAATACACAGTATTGATGAGAGACCTTTGCAAAACGCCCTCTTTTGCCCAATTTCTGTGTCAGGCTCAAATTTTAATCCTCAAAATACTCAATGTATTCGTGCCTGCCCCGTGGGTCCGGAAGATCGTACGGGGTGGTTAAAATTTTCGCCTTCCTTGAACTTGAACAAAATTGAGCATTTTTCAAAGGTCTCTGATATTGATTAAATCTTTACTAAGGATCGTAAATTCTGTTTTGGCAGAAAGACAGATTCTGGAAATAAAAAAATATACAATATGTTATCCATGTCATATAGAACAAATCTTTATGATGCCTGCCAGGTCCTTTTTCCCCCTGACATACAGTTCACAATAGATTTTTTGAAAGGCCTTGAACCATCGACGCTGAAGAAAGCTTACAGGAAGAAGGCTTTTGAGACACATCCGGATCGATATAGGGTGGCCGGAATAAGCGAAGCTGAAATGGAAAAACGCTTCATGAAGGTATCTTTCGCATACGAGATACTGCTCCCGTTTGTAAATGAGGATAAGCGTATTTCTATTATTACATGTGCTAAAAAAGCAAAAAAGGAAAGAACTTCAAAGAAAGAAGGTGATGTTGATCATTTTTACAAGGGTATTTTCCCAAGACGTGAAATGTTGACAGGACAATATCTGTATTATTCAGGTATCATTTCCTGGAAGACGCTTATTAACGCAATCATCTGGCAGAAAAAGCAGCGGCCGCTGTTTGGCCGGATAGCTCGGGATTGGGGGATTCTGTCATCATATGACGTAATTAGAATTTTGTCTGAGCGGAGCTTTAAAGAGAAATTCGGTAAATATGCCTTGCGGAAAGGGTATATAAACACCTTTCAGAAGATGGCCATAATAGGCAGGCAACGCAAACTTCAACGCCCCATTGGAGAATACTTTGTAGAAAAAGACATTCTTTCAAGCACGCAGATGAACGAAGTGGTCAATAATGTTCGGTTGCGGAATATAAAAATAAGACATTTCGTCGGTAAATATGTATGAAATTCCAACAAATTTGTGCTAAAGGGATGCATTTCCAACTCTCCACAGTTCCCTGATTTAAAATTCTGCAATTGTTCCCGAACATCCTGATTTTTACCCTAACGCGTTAAGTCGAAAAACGTCCTCTATAACTGGACACAGTCTCGGAAAACAGGACAGAGTCCCGGAGAATAGGACAAATCCTCTGCAAAATAGACGTCCATTCCCTTTCCAAAATCCTCGCTTAAATTTCCAAACCTTCCGAAATAATATAGAATACTTCATTTTAAGCCATTCTGGCACGCTTCTTGTAGAATAGAGGAAATAAATCTGCTGGAAAAGGCGGCGTAAAATGGATGGTGATCTTTTACCATCCGGCGGTCACCATTAAAATCAAAAAAATATTAAGTTTGGTTTTTTAGTGTCGCAATCTGAGTTTATGAAAATTTTCTCCCTGTCCGGAACAAGAAAATGATGAATACAAGACTGCCCGAAGCTCAAATGCAAAAAATTCCGATCCCCTGGCGGATTTATCTGGTGATCGGCTTTATCACCCTCTTAGTTGTCGGGACAATGGCGTACATTTTCCAGCAAATAAAGGACATTTCCGCTACACACGATCCTTTGCTCGTGAATGTTTCGGAGATAGAGCTCAAGGTTACGACCGCCCATCTCTGGCT
>JAZFVY010000200.1:0-3586 GCA_036447975.1 Desulfobacterales bacterium | reverse complement strand
ACAAATCACATATTGCAGTCATGGTAAATAGGGCTTATTTAGAATTTTAATATAAATTTAATTCTGGAATCTGACATAAACGCTTTTTTTACAGGCAGAGTCGAAACGCTCTGCCTTTTTGTGGGTCAACATTTAGTCAACAAATTGTATAAAACATCTCTCTATTTACAGCATTTTAACTTTGTTTGCTTTTGATGCAAAATACCGACTAACAAGCTGGTATAATTATAATAAAATATTTATCTCTATTTACTTGATTTTATCTTAAGTTACTTGATAAGTGAATAGTCTTCAAACTAAAAAGTTTTGTATAGAATAAATAATGTTTTTATTTATTCTTTTAATATGTTATATGTAAAAAGTTGTAACTTCTTGGCGGGGGCTTTGCAGTCTCCGCTTGTGTTTTATTGCAAAAGCAAGAAAAGGAGATTTGTCGAATATGGGTGAGGAGAAAACTGAGACCAAAGAGAAACCTTTGGATAAAATGACAGTCAAGGAATTGAGGGAGGCTGCCAAGCAACTACCTGAAATAACAGGTTTGCATGGTATGAATAAAGCCGAGCTCCTTAGCACCATAAAACAGGCAGGGGGGATTAAGGAAGAGCCCAAAAAAAAGACGGATACCTCGGTCTTTGAAATTAAGAAAAAGATCAAGGCGCTGAAAGCTGAGCGAGAAGTTGCCCTTAATAATAACGATAAAAAAATGGCGAAAATTTATAGACGCCGCATTTCGAGGCTGAAGAGAAAGACACGCAGGGCAGCCTGATAGCCGGCAAGCAGTGTGTTAGCCTGTAATCTCAACCTCAACAGGCTAACAGTTCAATGGGAGTCAGCACCTTGAGAGAGCTTAAATCGTTGGTTGAATTTTGATGATTTCAACTTCTTTGAAGAATCTGATAAGAACTTTTATAGAATCTCTTTCCTCTGAAAAAGGGTATTCCGCAAATACGTGCCGTGCTTACTTGCACGACCTCGAAGAGTTTGCATCCTTTATTTGTGAAGGTCGCTTTTCAGGAAAGAAGAATCAAAATGATGCAGATACATTCAGTGCCGACCAAGTAGATGGCCTGATGATCAGGGGTTATCTGGGGTTTTTATACAAAAAGAACAAAAAGGCTACAATAGCTCGAAAGCTATCGGCAATACGTTCTTTTTTCAGACACCTTGTCAAGCATGGTGTTATTATTGATAACCCGCTGGATTTGATTCTTACACCAAAACATCAAAAAACGATTCCTGCCTATCTTCCTGTTGATGATATTTTTCGGCTGCTCGATTCAATTAGAACCGATACACTGCTTGGTCTAAGGAACCGCGCCATTTTTGAAACCCTTTATTCAAGCGGTATACGTGTTTCGGAACTTGCCGGCATGAATGTTTTTGATGTTGATTTTGCAAAATATGTTGTTCGTGTGCTTGGGAAAGGGAGCAAAGAACGGATTGTGCCTATCGGCAAGAAGGCTATAAATGCTATTAAGGATTACAGAAAAAGATTGCAAATCGAAGCCGGCATACATGCTGATGAAAATGGTCCGCTTTTTTTAAACAAGAACCAAGGCCGGCTTACAACCCGATCGATAGCCCGCATTCTTGAAAAGATAGCAAAAGAATGCGGCCTTTTAATACCTGTTTCGCCACATGCCCTGCGTCATACATTTGCAACCCACATGCTCGATGCCGGGGCGGATTTGAGGATAGTGCAGGAGCTTTTGGGCCACAAAAGCCTTTCTACTACCCAGAAATATACACACGTAAGCATTGACAGATTAATGGAGACTTATGACAAGGCACATCCAAGACGATAAAAAAAGGGACGGAAATAAAAATGATGAGCTTCCATGGTACAACAATTCTTGCTGTCAGGCATAAGGGCAAAGCGGCTGTTGCCGGTGACGGCCAGGTTACATTGAATAATACCATCATTAAGCATAAAGCCAAAAAAGTCAGAAAGATTTACAACGACAGGATAATCGTTGGATTTGCCGGCGCCACAGCCGATGCCTTGAACCTTTCCGAGCGCCTGGAGGCAAAGCTTGAGCGTTACAATGGAAACCTGACCCGCAGTGCCGTTGAACTGGCCAGGGACTGGCGAACCGACAAGTATTTGAGACGTCTTGAGGCAATCATGATTGCGGTAGATGAAAGCAATATGTTTGTTATCTCGGGAAACGGCGATGTGATTGAACCCGACGAGGATGTCATGGGCATAGGGTCCGGCGGAGCCGGCGCCCAGGCGGCGGCAACTGCCCTGATAAGACATGCGGATATGGATGCTGCGGATATTGTGAAAGAAGCAATGAAAATAGCGAGTTCCATATGCGCGTTTACAAATGAAGTTGTGACGATTGAAGAGTTGAAAAATGAGTAATCTTAAACCAAAAGAAATTGTTCAAGAGCTTGACAAATATATCATTGGCCAGCACAACGCAAAGCGTTCTGTTGCCATTGCTTTAAGGAACCGGTGGCGCAGGCAGCAAGTCCCGGAAGATCTTCGTGATGAAATTGTACCGAAGAATATTATACTTATCGGTCCCACAGGGGTAGGAAAGACCGAGATAGCAAGGAGACTTTCCAATCTTACTGATTCTCCATTTAATAAGGTTGAGGCCTCTAAGTTTACGGAAGTAGGATATGTGGGGCGGGACGTAGAATCTATGGTAAGAGATCTTCTCGAGCTTACTGTAAATATGGTTAAGTCGAAGGAACAGGAGGATGTCAAGGAAAAGGGACGGCAGATTGCCGAAGAGAGGATGCTCGACATTCTACTGCCAAAATCTGGAACGCAGCAAACTCAGAAGCTCGATGATACAAAAGACGAGCAGTTTGAGCTTGTAACTCAAAACGGCGATGAATCTTCCTCCACAAGGGAAAAGCTTCGCGGGATGCTTCGCAATGGAAAACTCGACAGTCGGTATGTTGATCTTGACATTTCAGAGAAGGCCATGCCTATGGTTGAAATTTTTTCCAACGTTGGTATGGAAGAGATGGGCTTTCAATTCAAAGATATGTTAGGCGGTCTTCTCCCCAAAAGTAAAAAGCGGCGGAAGGTGAAAGTGTCGGAAGCCATGGAGATGCTGGCGGCCGAAGAGGCCCAGAACCTTGTGGATATGGACAAGGTGGTAAAAGAGGCCATTAATAAAGTCGAGCAGTCAGGGATAATTTTCCTTGACGAGATTGACAAGATTGCCGGTAAGGACGGCACTCATGGTCCAGACGTGTCGAGGGAAGGCGTTCAGAGGGATCTTCTCCCAATAGTAGAAGGGAGCAATGTTACAACCAAATACGGTCCGGTTAAGACAGACAATATTCTTTTCATCGCTTCCGGGGCGTTTCACACGGTGAAGCCTTCGGATTTGATTCCGGAGCTCCAAGGTCGGTTTCCCATCCGGGTGGAGCTGAGTTCTCTTGGTCAGAAAGAGTTTGTAAGGATACTGACCGAACCGAAAAATGCTTTACTCCTTCAATATCTGGCTCTTTTAAAGACCGAAGGTGTTGACGTGGTCTTTGAGGATGAAGCTGTTGAGGAAATAGCTAGGATTGCTGAAGAGGTTAACAACCTGACCGAGAACATTGGAGCCAGGAGGCT
>JAZFVY010000199.1:0-2816 GCA_036447975.1 Desulfobacterales bacterium | reverse complement strand
CGTCGATGAATTTTTCGTAGGACTCCAGCGTTCTGATCAACTCATAAAAATTGATATCTTCCTCATAAGCATCTGCATAAATCTTGATAGCCAGAGCCTCGCCTTCCCCCTTTATCTTTTGGGCTTTTTCATATGCTTTAGATAGGATAATCTGTTTTTGCTTGTCCGCATCGGCCCTGATTTTCAACGCCTGCTCCGTTCCTTCCGAGCGGTATCCTTTTGCGATTCGCTCCCGTTCAGCCCGCATCCTACGGAATACGCTTAATTTGTTTCTTTCCGGAAAATTGAGCAGGGTGACCTTTACATCTGCGATCCGAGTCCCGTAGTCTTTTGCCTTTCGAGAGATTTCATCCTTGACTTCCTTCATCATCCGGCCGAACTTGATCTTGTCGGAATCGGTGGAAATAAGAGAGGAAAGGTCATATTTCCCGAGACTGATTCCAATCTCGGAAGATAGAATATCCGCCAGCCTTGTTTCGGCTCCCATCCTGTTTTTAACCGTTTTCATGTATTTGACGGGGTCATCGATCTTCCAGACAATATAACTGTCCACCATCACATTCTTCTTGTCTTCCGTGAGGTATTCCGTCTCACCCATTTCATAGGTCATCAGCCGGTTATTGTACCGGTTGACGCTTTGAATCGGATCGGGCCATTTCAAGTTCAATCCCGCCTTTTTTATCGCTTTGATGGGTTCGCCAAACTGGGTAATAACGACATATTCCCGTTCGTCCACTTCATAAAAAATCATGCCGCTGGCCACGATCACTGCAAGGGCGAGAGCGATCATTAAAAATTTTACTTTCATATTTCCACCTCCTCTTTATTCAATAAGAGCCTTCTTACCGTTTTCACCCAAAAACCACAGATCCATAATCCCCTGTTTCACCTCCGGGTCGATAAGAATCTTTTCCACAGGGGCAAGGACCCTCTCCATTTTCTCTATATAAAGCCGCGTTTCAGTAACTTGCCTTGCTTTATCGTGCTCTGCATGCTGTTGACGGAAACGTGAGGCTTCACCCAGGGCATAATTAACCCGTTCTGCTTTGGCCCCTTCGGCCGCCATTATTATTTTTTCAGCCATTCCCCGGGCTTCGGGTATCGTACTGTCCCGGTAGCCAATAGCCTGGTTGATATAGGTCTCTCGATCCTCTCGTGCACTGGCCACATCCCGGAAGGCCTCCATCACCTCTGCCGGCGGGTCGGCCTGCAGCAACTGGACCCCAACGACATGAATGCCTGAATTCCAATCGTCGAGGGAAGATTGTGTAAGGATTTTGGTTTTTTCTAAAACATGCGATTTGGCCGTGGCCAGAATGGAGTCGACGTTCATTTCTCCAACCACCTGCCTAAGAGCGGACCGTGTGGCATCGCGGACAAGTTTTTCCGGATCCTCCAGATTAAAAAGAAATGCCGACGCATCCTTGACCTGATAGTGAGCGGCAACGTTTGCATTGATCAGATTCTCATCTCCGGTCAGGATCAGAAAGGCCTCGGTCTCTAATTTTCTAATGTCATCGACGGCCACTCGGTCAACCGCGTCGATGGGCCACGGCAGGCGATAATGGAGACCGGCTGATATTTCGTTTCCAATCTTTTGGCCGAAACGCCTGACGATTCCCTTTTCGTTCCATTGGATGGTGTAGAATCCCGTCGCAATGTAGATGAGCAAAATAACAGTTGCCAAAATAATGACATTTTTTGGCCGGCCCAACTGCAGTCCACCTTCCTCGGCGTGGCAGGAATAGTCGGCCGATACCGTTTTTGAGGTCAGGGAAACCAAAGCCCGGGTAAACAATTGGATCCCTGTTTGAAGGACAAATAACGTGACCACCACTGCCGCTAACATATCCAGATTGTTAAATCCAAGCATGTAGCCCGCCAACCCGATAATTACGGCAATTTCCATCACTACATGAATCCTGCAATGGTATCCGTCCGCAACCAGGCTGGGCGAATGGGTCTCTTGCCCTACGTAAATCTTGAACCTTGCCATCAGATAGCAGATGGTCGCCCCTACCATCGCCCCCAGGGTAACGAGGGGGACATGGGTAAGCGTATGGACATGGGGCCGGGTTATCATGATAAACATCTTGTAAGCAAGATAGAATACAAAAAGAGAGATAAGCAGCGCCACAACATTTTCGACCTGACTAATTCCCCTTGTCAGACGACTTTCTTCTTTTCTGGAGATGAGGAACCCGATAAAAACGGCAATTGAGACAAAGAGACCCTGTACCGAGTGCCATCCGCTCATATGCAATGCCATGCTTCCTGATATCCAGGCCAAAAAGAATTTTAAAACCACCAGGAAGAGATTTGCTCCGATAGCAATACTTAAGGCTCTTTCTTTCCTTCCCATCTAAACCTCCTGTGAAATAATTGTAGTGAGAATTATCTGCCAAGTCGAATAATTATACAAAATGAAACCGTATAACCCTCCAAAATCATTTAAAATAGGATAGTTTTCTTGGCAGTTGAAATCGATTGCAGAAATTTAGGCGTGAAAACGGGGAGGTCTAAAGGGAGATAAAAAGAATCCCGCCTGGACAAAATAGGAGTTTATTAAGAAAAGTAAGCCCAATAAGGGCAGGATGAAAATAGCTGAAAGTCCGATACCGATTTGGACAAAGAGATGGGATGAAAAGATGCAGTTTGCGCCATGAGAAAAATCAGTATTTTGAGGGTTAGCAGAGCATAGGGTGGAGCACACCGAAGTAAAAAGGACGCTGAAAACCATCATTCCCATTAAGAGGATCCATAAAAGTCTTTTGCCGGTACCGTCCATATATTTTGTCTTTTTAATTTAAAATTGT